>JAJRXB010000181.1 GCA_024276515.1 Chloroflexota bacterium | reverse complement strand
TAAAGTCGGCTCAAGCCGACTGCTCCTCCCCCGATTCTGGGCAAAGACAGCACGTTTCAACGTGCTTGGGCTATTAGCCCTGAGCTTAAGCTCGGGGCGGGCGTCAGCAAGGCGAGATGTGGGTAATGATAAGCCCAATTTGGGAGGGGGAGGGAGAGGGCAAGCCCTCGCGCTCCCAAACATCATCAATGCTTAACGGGAAGACCACCGGACTTCGGAAGTCCGACTTTTGCAGCGCACCCCCTTGCCCCTGACTTGCTACCGGTTGCCCCTCTGCTGGTGCGCCTGTCGTACCGTCTCGACAATGTACTCGATTTCGCGGGGAGTCAGCGACGAGGCCGAGGGCAGATAAAATCCCCGCTGGCACAGCATCTCCGAAACGGGGTAACGCTGTCCCTTGAACGCCTGGTAATAGATGGGCTGGAGGTGCATCGGGATGAAGAAGGTGCGGGTCTCGATGCCGTGCCCGGCCAGGTAGGCTCGCAACTGATCGCGGGTCATGCCGAATTCATCTTCCACCAGGATGGAATACATCCAGAAGACGTTTTTGGCCCAGTCGGCCTCCGGCGGGGTGACGATGCCGGGGATGTTTCGCAGCGCCGTCGTGTAACGAGCAGCGTTGGCCCGCCGCGCTTCCACAAATGCCTCCATCTGCTCCGTCTGCGCCAGCCCCACGGCGGCCTGCAAATTCGTCATCCGGTAGTTGAAGCCCAGATACTTGTGCCAGAAGTGTCGCTCTTCCGAAAAGGCGTGGTCACGCAGATGCGCCGCCAGTCGGGCGATTTCCGGGTCGTCGGTGGTGACCATCCCCCCCTCGCCGGTGGTGATGATTTTGTTGGCGTAAAAGCTGAAGCAGCCGGCGTGTCCCAACGACCCGGCCCGCCGACCTTTGTATTCCGCCCCGTGGGCCTCGGCGGCATCTTCCACCACATAGAAGCCGTGATGTTCGGCCATCTCCATCAGGGGGTCCATATCCACCGGATGGCCGTAGGTGTGAACCGGGATCACGGCGCGCGTGCGCGGCGTGATCTTGTCGGCCACCTGATTCAGGTCCATGTTCCAGGTGAGGGGCTCCGAATCCACCAGCACCGGCGTGGCCCCGGTGTAGGTGATGGCGTTGATGGTGGCGATCATGGTGAAGGTGGGCAGAATCACCTCGTCGCCGGGACCGATGCCCAGCGTGGCCAGGGCCAGGTGCAGGGCGACGGTGCCGTTGGCGCAGGCCACCGCGTATCGCGTGCCGCAAATCTCGGCAAAGACTTCCTCGAAGCGGGGGATGTATTTGCCCGCCGACGAGATCCAATTGCTCTCGATGCAGTCCAGCACGTATTGGGCCTCGTTGCCGTTCAGCGTCGGCTCGCAAACGGGGATGATGCGCGATTGCAAATCCAGCTCGCTGACGGGGATGCGCGGGATGCGAATCTGCAACTCCGGGTCGCGGCCGGGGATGATCTGCCCCAGGTCGCCCAGGTCTTCGGGGTTTAGGTCAACAGGTTTTAGCATCAGTCGTCCACTCCTGATAGGATTTGACACTTTGATTGCAAGTCGTATCAGGCTCACTCTGGGGGAATGTAGTCCTGCAAATCGCTGTCTTTCAAACAGAGCGCAAAAAGAGCTGAATAGTCCGAAGAGTATCGTCCGCGAAATAAGTCCTTTTGCCCTGGCAAGCGTCTGCAATCTCTTTCAGAATATCCCGAAAGTCCCAGAGGATGATACCTGCACGCTCGGCCTGATCTCTTGCCTCGGGGGTCCAACCCCACGTGACAATTACTTTCGTGTAATTTGATCCCTTAAAACCATATTTCTCAAGCTCGGATATGACTTCACGAGGACCAAATTTCCGCTCAACGAAGTACCCAATAGTTCTCCGCTGCCCAGCTTGCTCTACACGTTTCTTGAGCTTCTCCTGCGAGAAATCCTTTGCTGTAAGCTTCGAATACGTGCCAGAAATGGAAACACCACATTCAATGTGATAACGCTTACAGCTATAGATAAATCATTCTAACATTGGACGGATGGCTTCGAACATTGGGTGGATGGCGTTGTAACCGTAGGTATTCAGCATAGCTGAAGGAAAGGAGCGAGAGGT
>JAJRXB010000180.1 GCA_024276515.1 Chloroflexota bacterium | reverse complement strand
GCGCCCTGCGCGCCAACGAAGATTTGACCGAGGCGATCTGTCTGGCCCACGACCTGGGGCACGGCCCTTTTGGACACAGCGGCGAAGAAGCTCTAAACGCTCTGATGAAAGAACACGGCGGCTTCGACCACAATCACCAGAGTCTGCGCATTGTGGAGAAGCTGGAGCGGCGCTTCCCCGATTTTTGCGGACTGAATCTGTCCTGGGAAGTGCGAGAGGGGATTATGAAGCACGAATCTGAATACGACCGGGGACTGGCCTTTGCCTTTGAACCGGACAGGCAAGGCACGCTGGAATGCCAGATTGTGAACGCCGCCGACGAAATCGCCTATAGCACCGCCGACCTGGACGACGGCCTGCGCTCGGGGATGATCACCCCCGACCAACTGAGCGACCTGACCCTCTGGCAAGAGGTGACAGATGAATTGGAAATTGATCCCAACGCCGGATTCTCGGAGATGGACCGCCACCGGGTCATCCGACGGCTGGTGGGCAAAGAGGTGACCGATCTGATACAGGCCACCAACGAGATGCTACGCGCCAGCAATGTCCAATCGGTAGATGACATCCGAGACCTGCCCACCAACGTGGTAACGTACTCCGAGGCGATGCGGGCCCGGAACCGGGAACTGAAGGATTTCCTCTACCAGAATCTTTATCGTCACTGGCGCGTGATGCGTATGGCCAACAAAGCCAAACGGGTTCTCACAGAACTCTTTCACCTTTACGTATCGGATCCGAGGCTCCTTCCCAAACAGACTCAGGCCCGTCTTGAGGACGAAACACCCCACCGGGTCGTGTGCGACTACATCGCCGGCATGACAGATCGCTACGCGCTGCAAGAATATCAAAAGCTGTTCGATCCGATGAAGCGGGTGTAATCAAATGGGTGCACTCAAAACGAGTAGGTGACAGGCACTTTTGCAAAAGTGCCTGTCACCTGAATAGTACTTCCAAATCAAGTAGAGGCGCGATAAACGCGCCTCTGCGAAATTTTTCGCTCACATTGTTGGAATACGGTGCTCGGTAGGGGCAACTCTCGCAGTTGCCCTTTGGTGGGCGGGCGCACCTGTGCCTGCACCGACGCAGGCAAGGCCCGCCCCTGCTACCCTCGCGATGGCACCGACACGTCGGCACTCGCGTCGGCGTCCGGTTTCAATTGAACGGTCAGCGCCACGCTCAAGTTGTTGAAGTAGCCAAAAGTGGGCAGGCCGTCGCCGTATTCCATCTCAACCACCTGGGCTTTCACCGTCAGGGCCGGCGTTTCCAGCGTGAAGGTTACGCCCGGCGTCGCCAGGATAGGCTCTCCCCGGACCGAGAGTTTATTGAGCAATCTCTCATCGTTGTAGGCGTAATCGCTCATCAATACTTTGGTGATGGTGAGCGTATTGCGCTTGTCAAATAGCCACACTTCAAAGGCTGTCACCCGCCGGGGTGTGTCGTCGCCTAAGGACTCCGAAATCCCCACCCCACATTCGCCCAGCCACTCGCCATCCTCTGCTTCGATGGCGAACGATTCGTCGAAATTATCCATCCCCAGCACGTAGCGGCTCGTCTTTTGGAGGAGAGGCGGGGGGCCGACCCCTGTCCACTCGGGTTCAGCCTCCGCGGCTTTCTTCCGGGCAGACCGCCGCCGTGTCAGGATAAACAGGATGAGGATGAGGATCACGATCAGGAACAGTCCCCCCACCAGCTTCAGCAACGTCCCCAGATCCCCCAGCAGCGGGATTCGAGCCTGAGGGCCGGCCGCCGTGGGGGTAGAAACCGCTGCCGGAGGCGGAGTCGCTTCCGACACTCCCAATTCTCTGGCGAAGAGGGTCACCAACTGCGCTTTATCGGCTGCCCCCTGTCCCTTGTATTGCGCGGCAAGCTGAGTTACCACCTGGGCGACGGTGATCGGGTCCCACCCCTCCACTCCCCGCAAGGCGACCGCCAGATCGGTCACCCGCTCGGCCTCTTGCATCTTGCCCTGGGCTTGATAGTCGGCGAAGAGTTGAGCCAGTGCGCTGATCTTCTCCTCGGTGGTCCAGGCATTGAATCGCCGTCTGGCTACTTCCACCTGCCGGGTCAGATTATACGAATCGGCGACCGCCGCCACATACTCCATTTTTTCCGCGTCATTCAGTTCGTATGTGTAAGCGTCGCCGACGTATTCGACCGGCCACAGCCACCAGCCGATGGCAAGCCAACCAACAAGACATCCCACGATGAGTCCCGCCACACCGCCCACTGCCAACGGCCGCAACGGAGATCTTCTTGATGCGCTCATAGGCCACACTCCTCATGCGAAAGCCCGAAGGTATTAACTTTACTTAATGTATTTTACCATAAATTAAACTTTCGCACAAGTCCTTTCATCTTTCGAGAATCGGCACTTTGGCCGCGCCGGACAACCAAGTGACCGGCACTTAATCATCTGCTAGAAAGGTCCCTTTTCTGCCACAATGATGCTAGAAATGGCGACAAAAGTGCCGGTCACTTTATTCAGGAGCAACTCTTTTCATCTTTCGAGAATCGGCACTTTGGCCGCGCCGGTCAACACCTCGACCCCGCCTTCGCGCACCACGACCATATCTTCGATGCGGACACCCCCCCACCCGGGCAGATAAATGCCCGGCTCGACCGTGACCACCGCTCCGGCCGGTATCACGTCGGGATAGGTGAAGCTGAGGTTAGGGTCTTCGTGAACCGCCAGCCCCACGCCGTGTCCCAGGCGATGACCGAAATACTCCCCGTAGCCGGCCCCGGCGATCACGTCGCGGGCCAGTTTGTCGCCGTCCAGGCCGGTGATGCCGGCCTTCACGCCGGCTTCGGCCGTTTCTTGCGCCTTGAGGACCAGGTTCCACACCTCCAAATATTTGTCGTCTTTCGGTTTGCCCAGGCAAACGGTGCGGGTCACGTCGGAGCAGTAGCCATCCACCACACAGCCCAGGTCCATCACCACCGGCTCTCCGGCCTGGATGACCCGGTCGCCGGGGCGGGCGTGAGGCAACGCCCCGTTCGGCCCGGAGGCCACAATCACCTCAAACGAAAGCCGCGAGGCTCCGCGCGTCCGCATCGTGCTCTCCAGTTCCCACGCCACCTGCCGCTCGGTCATCCCCGGCTGCATCCAGCCGTAAATGTGCGCCAGCGCCTCGTCGGCCAGAGCCACCGCCCGTCTGATGGCCTGGAGTTCCTCCTCATCTTTGGACATACGCAGGTCTTCGACCAGGTGGCTCGTGTTGACCAGCGCCACGTGTCCTTGCAGCGACCGTTCCCAGCGGAGCAACTGGCCCACCGTCACGTACTCCGCCTCGAAGCCCACCGACCGGCCGCCCAATCCCAAACGGCGCAGCACGTCGAGCATCTGTTCCTCAAAGCCATAGCCCACTTCGACCAGCTCCCAATCGGGGCACTGGACTTTCACCTGCTCGTAGTAGCGCGAGTCGGTGGCAATCGCCTGTCGCCCGGCGGTGACGATGAGCACTCCGGCAGAGCCGGTGAAGCCCGATAGATACCGCCGGTTCTCGGGCCGGGTGATGAGCAGGCCGTCCAGATTGGCCTCGACCATCCGTTCGCGCAAACGCACCAGCCTCATGCGGGCATCGCCTCCTTCTCCTCAGAGCGTGTTTTAAAAGTCGCAATTTACGCATTGGTAGTAACGACTTTAGTCGTCACTAGACCCATAATGCAGGCAATTAACGACTGAAGTCGTTACTACGAGCACTTTTAAAACACCCTCTCAGACAGCTTCTCCATCGCCACCTGCTCTTTACAGTTGATGCACTGCGCCCACTGCTTGTTTTTGACCACCAGCAGCCCGCCACAGACAGGGCAAGGCTGGGGCAAAGGCTTTTTCCAACTGACAAAGTTGCACTCGGGGTAGTTGGAACACCCGTAGAAGATGCGCTTTTTGCGACTGCGCTTTTCCACCAGGTCGCCGCCGCATTCGGGGCAGGCCACGCCGATCTTCTCCAGGTAAGGTTTCGTGTTGCGACAGGTGGGGAAGTTGGAGCAGGCGATGAATTTGCCGTAGCGTCCCCACTTGATGATCATATCGTGGCCGCATTTCTCGCACTTTTCGCCGGTCGGCTGGTCGGCCACAGAGATTTTTTCCATCGTCTGTTCGGCCAGTTTGACCGCCTGCTCGAAGGGTTCGTAAAACTCGCGCAGCACCGGCACCCATTCCCGCTTGCCCCGGGCGATGAGGTCCAAATCTCCTTCCATCCGGGCGGTGAAGCCCACATCCACGATGTCGGGGAAGTGCTTGACCACCAGATCGTTGACGATGAAACCCAATTCGGTGGGGCGCAGCCGGCGGTCTCTCTGCTCCACGTAGCCCCGGTCCTGGATGGTGGAGATGATCGGCGCGTAGGTGCTGGGCCGACCGATGCCATATTCCTCCAGCGTGCGAACCAGCGTCGCCTCGGTGTAGCGCGGTGGCGGCTGGGTGAAGTGTTGCTCCGGCATCAGTTGCACCAGGTCCACCACCTCGCCGGCCTCCAGGTCGGGCAGAATCTTGCCGGCTTCCTCGTCGGGGGTGGCGTCTTCGTCGCGCGCCTCCTCGTAAACGGCCAGAAAGCCGGGGAACTTCACCCGGGAGCCGCTGGCCCGGAAGAGATATTTTGGCCGACGGCTGATGGCAGCTAGCTGGTCGGCGGATAAAACCCGGCTGTCGGCTATCTGCCACTCGCTATCGGCGATCACGTCTATAGACATCGTATCGTAGATGGCGTGCGCCATCTGGCTGGCGACGAATCGTTGCCAGATGAGGGTATACAGCCGGTATTGATCGCGGGTGAGGAAGGATTTAACGGCGCTCGGCTCACGAAACACGCTGGTGGGCCGGATGGCTTCGTGCGCTTCCTGAGCCCCTTTGGCCCGCGTTTTATGCTGCGGCGGTTTCGAGGGCAGATAGTCCTCCCCGTAACGCTGGGCGATGAAGTCCCGCGCCTCGGCCTGGGCCACGGCGGCCACGTGGGTGCTGTCGGTACGCATATAGGTGATGAGTCCCACCGTGCCCTGCCCGTCCAACTCGATGCCCTCGTAAAGTTGCTGGGCCGTCCGCATCGTGCGCCGGGCGGTGAAACCCAGCCGGCGCGAGGCTTCCTGCTGCATGCTGCTGGTGATGAAAGGCGGGGCCGGTTTGCGTTTCCGCTGTCCCCGGCGCACGTCGGCCACCACGTAAGCAGCCCGCTCCAACTCCTCGACGATGAGGTGCGTGTCACTCTCGTTCTTCAGGTCGGCCTTTTCGCCCAGGATTTTCAGCAATTTGGCCACGAAGGAGGGGCGACGGGAGATTCGTTTTGCCAGTTCGGCTTCAATCGTCCAATACTCCTCGGGCACAAAGGCCATAATCTCCCGCTCGCGCTCCACGATGAGACGCAAAGCCACGCTCTGCACCCGTCCGGCCGAGGTCCGGCCCCGCACGTTTCGCCAGAGGAGGGGGCTGATTTTATAGCCCACCAGTCGGTCCAGAATCCGGCGGGCCTGCTGGGCATTGACCCGATTCATATCTATGCCCCGGGGATGGGCAAAGGCGTCGGCGATGGCATTTTTGGTGATCTCGTGAAAGACCACACGCCGGACTTGCTCTTCGTCAATGCCGGTCGCCTCCATCAAATGCCAGGCGATGGCCTCCCCCTCCCGGTCGGGGTCGGTGGCCAGGTAAACCTCGGCAGCGTTTTTAACGGCCGCCTTCAACTCGTTGACCACCTGCCGCTTCTCTTTGGGCACGCGATATTTGGGAGCAAAATCGTTCTCGGGATCCACCGATAGCTGCGAGCGCAGCAGGTCGCGCACGTGCCCCACCGACGCCTTGACCACGTAATCTCGTCCCAGGAATTTCCCCACCGTCCGCGCCTTGGCCGGCGACTCGACGATGACCAGTCGGCCCTTGCGCTTTTTGGCATTGTTTTTCGCTTTGCGCTTTGCCTTGGGCTTCACCGCCGGCTTGGGCAACCCTTCGTGGGCCGGGGTGGCCCCCATTCTGAACATCGCCGTCCCACAAACGGGGCACGTTCAGCGTGTGCCGGGCGCGCCGGTCGCGGTGTAGACCGGCTGCGGGTTTTGCATCTCACGTTTTTCCCGACATTTGACACAATAGGCTGTAATCGGTTCCGGTTCGTCAGTCATTACTATTTCTACTCCGTAGATGGATTTTCCTTCAACTTCAGTGACTACTTTGACAATGTCACATTACCGCCAAACCTGTCATTGCGAGGAGCGCAGCGACGACCTGTGCCCCGAACGGGGTACCTGTGCCCCGAACGGGGTACCTGTGCCCCGAACGGGGTAAGCAATCGCCACAATGCATCGTAGGAGATTGCTTCGCATCCTTCGGATGCTCGCAATGACAAATGTGACATTGTC
>JAJRXB010000179.1 GCA_024276515.1 Chloroflexota bacterium | reverse complement strand
TTGGGCGAGCCTGACGTTTGATTGGCGGTTGGTTTTGATGGCTATGAGCACACCATCGGTTTCGTTTCTCATCCCCGCTCACAACGAGGAAAAGATCATCGGCACTGCCCTGGACCACTTGCGTCCCCTCGCCGGGCCACGAGTTGAGGTATTGGTCGGCCTGGACGGCTGCACCGATGGGACGAAAGAGGTTGTGAGTCGTTATGATTTTGTGCGCTACATTGAGTTGAATGAGCGAAGGGGAAAGCCGGCCATATTGCGACATTTGATGGAATTGGCGAGAGGTGAGATCATTGCAATCCACGATGCTGACTGGCGGTTTGTCTGCGATGTGAAGGGGTTAGAAGCTTTGCTAACTAGCTTCGCTGATCCCAAGCTAGGAGGTATTGTCCTGCCACCTCACCATCTTCCTTTCTGGGAGAGGCGGAAATGGAAATCTTTCACCTTCCGGGGAGTCAGCGTGGGTACCTCTCTCTTGGCGGAGTATCTCCTTTGTACACAGACCAAGCGCGTTGGCGACGAGTTATATGTGGACAAAGCCAAGGTGGTTTACCCTTTCACAGTAGACGTATTCCGGCGCGCTCTCATCCCAGCAGCTGCCACGGCAGCCGACGACTTTGAGCGATTCCTGTTTTTGATGGATACGGACTATAAGGTCAAGGTGTTCAACGATAGAAGCTTGCCTTACTTTGAAACTACAGCCACCGACTGGTCTCCTATGGGACATTTCAGGCAGCGAATCAAAGGTCATTTGGCCCGAGCCCAACTCAAAGAACGGTGTGATTTCCAGGCGGGATTTTCAAATTTTCATTTGCCTTTTGCGAAGTATTGCTTGATGAATGCGGGGAGACGCGGTGTGGCTGATTTACTGGCTGTCACTTTGTGGCTTGTGACCATCCTCTTGGCACTGATTGTCGCTAAAATCATTATGTTAAAAAATCTGCCGGGCGCCCAAGACGCTTGGAAATACAGAGTGAGAAGCTGATGAACTTATTCCATAAATTCTTCCGCTCCGATTTGCTGCCAGCAAACAGAAAGGACTCAGGTCGAAGCCCATATGAGCCGTAGAGAATTCCTCTAGCATTGAGTCAGGAGAGCAGAATGCCTCAGGTCATTTTGTACAACCCAGCCGAAATGAGAGAGCCCAAGGTGCCAATGGTCCCTATGTCGTTGTTAGCGATTGCTACTCCCTTGGAAAGGAAAGGCTTCACTGTCAGAATAGTCGATGGCAGAGTCGAGAAGGGAGCGGCGAACCTTGTTCTGGACGCTCTTCAGGAAGATACTATTTGTGTTGGAATAACTTGCATGTCGGGCACACCCATCCTTGACGCCTTGAGGGTGGCTCAGAAAGTCAGAGAAACTCGAAGGGATTTGCCGATCATATGGGGAGGATTCCACCCCTCGCTGCTTCCCGAACAAACTATAGGGAATGACCTGGTTGACGCCCTCGTAATTGGCCAGGGGGAAGAAGCCATGACCGAGATGGTCACAATCCTTCAGTGCAATGGTTCTCTGGCTGAGGTGAAGGGTATTGTCTACAAGACGGACGGACAAGTGCATGCAACCCCTGCTAGACCGTTCACGGGCTTCGATACATCCCTTTTCATAGACTACAGTTTAATCGAGGATCTGGAGAAATACGTGAAGGCTGAAGTGGCTCCCCGCACCCTGGATTTTATAACCAGTCGGGGTTGTCCTTATAGATGTTCTTTCTGCGCTATCAGTTCTCTGTATGGCCGGAAGTGGCAGCCTTATCCCACAGAAGTTGTGATGGATTGTATGGAGAGGCTAGCCAAGGAACATCACATAGACGGCTTCCATCTATTCGATGATAACTTCTTTGTTAATAGAGGAAGAGTGGAAGGTATTTGCGATGAGATAATCAGACGGAAGATCAAAGCCAAGTTCTGGGCGATGTGCCGCTGTCACGTTTTTAGTAACTTCGATGAGACATTTCTTATGAAATTGAAAAGAGCAGGCTTTGATACGATTAATTTCGGTGCAGAATCCGGTTCTCAGAGAATACTTGATCTAATTAGTAAAGACATGACCAGAGAGGATATTCTGCGCACGGCGGAACTTTGTAAACAACATGGCTTTAACGCCCAGTTTAGCTTCATGACCGGCTTTCCCTTCGAAGAGGAGGCGGATCGGGATGCTACTATTCAACTAATGACTGACGTGTATTCAATTGACAAAGGGGTGGACTTAAAGTTGTTTGTCTACACTCCGTTTCCTGGCTCCCGGTTGTTTGATGAAAGCATAGAGTACGGCTTCAAACCGCCTGAATCGTTGAGCGAGTGGGGGCAGCTTCACTATGAAAATGTCTCTACCCCCTGGACCATTTCACGAGCGAGTTACTTTGAAACTTTGGCTTTCATGTCCTTCTTTGCTTTCACCCCAACGATTACCCTCAAGGCGGCAGAAATGAGAAACCCACTTTACAGACTGACTTATCAGTTGCTTCGCAGGGACGCACTCTGGCGGTGGAGACATCGCTTTTTCCGTTTCCCTTGGGAATGGAGGTTAGTCAATTATTATATGATTGGAAGGCGGAAGAAAAGAGGCCAAGATTCGGGAATCGAGCGAGAGGATGTTCCTGATGACGAACAAGCCTAAGATACTGCTCGTCGCCTTGGATGGAGCGACGTTCGATCTGCTTCAGCCCTGGATCGATCAGGGTTGTTTGCCTACCCTGAAGAGAGTTATAGATAACGGCGTCTCCGGCCACCTGGCCACCATCATGCCCCCGGTCACGGCCCCGGCCTGGACCTCTTTCATGACCGGCAAGAACCCCGGCAAGCATGGGCTGTACGAGTTCCTGCTCCGTCGAGACAGCAGCTTTGACGAGGTGCCGGTCAACTCCCTCCGCCGTGACGGCCAGACCATATGGGACCTGCTTGGCCGGGCGGGGCGGAAGGTGATCGTGGTCAACGTGCCCGTCACCTATCCCCCTCAGCCGGTGAACGGCGTTCTCATCAGCGGCTTCCTGACGCCCCGCCGCCGCCGGGATTTCACCTACCCCCCCGGCCTGCTGGCCGACATCGAACGGACGCTGGGATCCTATCGGCTACACCTCAACGTGGCTTATCAGCCAGGTAAAGTGGATCTCTTTCTCGATGAACTATTCGCGGTGTTCGACTACCAGAGCTGCGTTCTGCACTATTTGCTCGACCGCTACGAGTGGGACTTCTTCATGTTCCACGTCTTGGGCACCGATCGCCTTCAGCACGAACTGGGTCACGTGCTGGACCCCAATCACCCTGCCCACCGGCGAGAGGAAGCCGAACGGTACGGACAGCGCATCGTGGCCTATTTCCGGCGGATAGACGAAGAGCTGGGCCGGCTACGCGAGGCCGCCGGCCCGGAAACCACTGTGCTGATCATGTCCGACCACGGCTCCGGTCCCATATACAAGTTCATGAGCTTCAACGTCTGGTTGTTGCGGGAGGGCTTCTTGCGGTTGAAACACGACCCCCTCACTCTGGCCCAACGGCTTCTCTACGAGGTGGGCCTGACCCCCGAGCTGGGCTATAAAATGGCCACCCGTTTGGGCTGGGGCGGTACCCGACTTTCCGTTGACCTGGATGAGCGGTCGCGTTGGCTGAGCCTCATTGATAGCATGTTTCTCTCCTTCAGAAACGTGGACTGGACCCGCACCCGGGCCTACTCCAAAGGCAACTACGGCCAGATATTCGTCAACCTCCGGGGGCGAGAACCCTTTGGCGCGGTGGAACCAGGCCCGGAGTACGAGCAGGTTCGGGATGACATCATCGTCCGACTACAACAAATACGGGACCCAGCCACCGGCCAAGCTATCATCGGTCAGATCTTCAGAGGGGAGGAGCTTTTTCACGGCAAATATGCGGACAAAGCACCTGACATCCTGTTCCTGCCCCGGGATATGACCTACAAAGCCCTGGGCACCCAGGCTTTCATCTCCAACCGTTTCCTGCGAGACTCCTACGGCCTATCCGGCGACCATCGCATGAACGGCCTGTTCATCTGCGCGGGGCCGTCTATCGCCAAAGGCCGGACCGTGGAAGGAGCGCGCATCATTGATCTGGCTCCCACCGTGTTGCACCTGATGGGTGAGGAGATCCCCGAGGACATGGATGGTCGGGTCCTGACGGAGGTATTCACCCCCGAGTTCAGGCGGACGCATCCGGTGAAGTTCACCAGCACCCCATCGGACACGGGTATGGCCGAAGGCGAGTATTCGCCCGAAGACGTGGACGACGTGGTGGGCCGGCTGCGGGGCCTGGGCTACCTGGGGTAGGGTTGGAGCAATGAGCGCCCAGCCAGCCGTGACGGTGGTCATCCCCGCCTACAACGCCGCCCGCACCATCGCCCCGTGCCTGGCGGCCTGCCTGGCCCAGGACTACCCTGACGTGGAAGTCATCGTCGTGGACGATGGCTCCACCGACGGCACGGCGCGCATCGTCCGGGCCTACCCGGTGCGCTACATCCGTCAGGACAACGCCGGCCCGGCCACGGCCCGCAACCGGGGCTGGCGGGCGGCCAGCGGCGACGTCATCTGCTTCACCGACGCCGACTGCGTTCCCCAGCCAGGCTGGGTGGCCGGCCTGGTGCGGCACTACACGGCCGACGACGTGGCCGGGGTGGGGGGCTCGTATGGCATCGTCAACGACGACAACCTGCTCGCCGCCTGCGTGCACGAAGAGATCGTGCAGCGTCACCTGCGGATGCCGGACACGGTGGATTATCTGGGCTCATTCAACGCCTCCTACCGCCGCCGTGTGCTGGAGGAAGTTGGCGGCTTCGACGAGTCCTACCGCATGGCCAGCGGCGAGGACAACGACCTGGCCTACCGGGTGCGCAAACGGGGCTACCGGCTGCTGTTCGACCGCGACGTCCGCGTGGCCCACCAGCACCCCGAACGGCTGTGGCCCTACCTGCGCAGCCAGTTCTGGCACGGCTACTGGCGCATGAAACTCTACCGCGACCACCCCCGGATGGGCGGGGGCGACGTGTATGCCGGCCTGTGGGATTTCGTGCAGCCGCCATTGGCCGTGCTCACCCTGGGGTTGCTGCCCCTGACGGTCGTCTTCCATCGGTTGGCCTACGTCATCCTCGGCCTGGTCGGTGCGGCCCTGTGGCTGCAATTGCCCATCCCGCTGGCCATCGTGCGGCGTACCGGCCAGCCGAAGTATCTCTTTTTGGCCGCCGTCACTCTGTTGCGAGGATACGCTCGTGGCTTGGGCATGGCCCTGGGCGTGTTTGATTTCTTCGTCCGGCAAAAGGGGGGGTGAATGAGCACGAACGGGGCAGGCCGGGTTCTGGTCATCATCCCGGCGTACAACGAAGAGCCGACCGTCGCCCGCGTCATCGCCGGGGCACGGCAGCACGCTCCCCAGGCCGACGTCGTGGTCGTGGACGACGGCTCCACCGACCGCACGGCGGAGGTGGCCCGCGCGGCGGGGGCAACGGTCATCTCCCATCCCATCAACCTGGGCGACGGCGCCGCCCGCCAGACGGGGTTCAAGTACGCCTTCCGGCGGGGCTACGAGCGGGTGGTGCAACTGGACGGCGATGGCCAGCACGACCCGGCCTGCATCCCCGACCTGCTGGCGGCCCTGCGGCCCGGTGTGGCCGACGTGGTGATCGGCTCCCGTTTTCTGGAGGATAAGGGCTACAAAGCCCAACCCGTCCGCCGTGTGGGGATGATCCTGTTCAGCGCCATCGCTTCCCTGGTCACCGGCCAACGCATCACCGATCCCACTTCCGGCTATCGGGCCATGACCCGTGAGGTGGTCAGCCTGTACGTCACCGACGCCTATCCACAGCACTATCCCGACGCCGACGTGCTCATCACCTCGCACTTCGCCGGATTCCGGATCATTGAAGTGCCGGTGCGCATGTTTCAGAACGTGACCGGCAAATCCATCCACAGCGGATGGCGCCCGGCGTACTACGTGTTCAAAATGCTACTTTCGATTTTCGTCAACCTGTTGCGCAAGCGCCCGCGTCGAAGGGAGGATGGCCGATGGAACCTCGGCTGAAGATGGTGGCGATTGGCTTGAGCCTGGCCTTGATGATCCTGATCGTCGAACTGGTGCGCCGCCGCCGGCTGCGTGAGGAATATTCCTGGTTGTGGTTGTTGACCGGGGCCGTCATCTTCGTGCTGACGGTGTGGTTCGACGTTCTGGTCTGGATCTCGGCCCTCATCGGCGCCAAAGCCCCGGCCTCGACGTTGTTTTTCTTCGGTGTATTGTTTTCAATGGTCATCAGCCTGTATTTCTCGGTGCGCATCTCGGCCCTTACCGATCAGGTAAAAAACCTGACCCAGGAGCTGGCTATTCTCAGTAGCCAGGTGGTAATAGAGCGTAGCCCAAGTAATGCAGCAGACTCGTAGGGCAGGTAGGCGGCGGGGTAGGACAGATCACTCTCCCGACTCCAGCCTACCACTCGGCTCCAGCGTCTCTGATGACAGAATGTCCCGCTGCCTACCTGCCGTTCAGAATCGGGCGGCAGGTAGACTGTTCTGTCGCCTTGGGCGAGGCAGTTGAAGCCGGCAGAGGGAGGAAGCAGGACTTGGCGAGTTATAGGGCGGTGCCGCAGCCAACCTGCCCTACAAGTCTCAATAATCGGGTAGAGGAGGTAGACAAACCATCGTGAAACGGATTCTGATCACCGGCGGCGCGGGGTTCATCGGCAGCAACCTGGCCGACCACTTCTTGCGCCAGGGAGACACCGTGATCGTGTACGACAACCTGTCGCGACCGGGCACGGAGAAGAACCTGCGCTGGCTGGAGGAGAACCATCCTCACCGGCTGAGGGTGATTCACGGGGATGTCCGCCACGCCGAAGCCGTGGCCGATGCCGTGAAGGGCGTGGACGTGGTGTATCACCTGGCGGCGCAGGTGGCCGTCACCACTTCCGTCACCGACCCGCGCACCGATTTCGAGATCAACGCCCTGGGCACCTTCAACGTGCTGGAGGGCGTCCGCCGCTCGGGCCACAAACCGGTGTTGATTTTCACCTCGACCAATAAGGTCTACGGCGGCATGGAAGACGTGGCCATCGTCGAACAGGAGACGCGCTATGCCTATCGGGATCACCCCCTGGGCATGGCCGAGGACCGGCCGCTGGATTTCCATTCGCCCTATGGCTGCTCCAAGGGCGCGGCCGACCAGTACGTGCGCGACTACGCCCGCATTTATGACCTGCCCCACGTCGTCTTTCGCATGAGCTGCATCTACGGCCCGCGACAGTTCGGCAACGAGGATCAGGGCTGGGTGGCTCACTTCGTCATCGCTTCGGTTCTAGGCCGGCCCATCGCCATCTACGGCGATGGCAAGCAGGTGCGCGACATCCTTTTCGTGGCAGACCTGGTACGGGCCTTCGAGTTGGCCACCGAGCGTATTGACATGACCGCCGGGCAGGTGTACAATATCGGTGGCGGGCCGGGCAACACCATCTCGGTGTGGGCCGAGTTCGGGCCGTGGCTGGCCGATGCGGTTGGCAAGGACATCGCCGTGGCCTACGGCGACTGGCGGCCCGGCGACCAACTGGTGTACGTCAGCGACATGCGCAAGGCCGGGCGGGAATTCGGGTGGGAACCGCAGGTGGACTGGCGGCAAGGGGTGGCCGCGCTGGTTGGTTGGGTGAAGGAGAATCAGGAGTTGTTCGACTCCGCTGGGTGAGAGGCCCGTGAAGAGGGGTGAGCAGATGCGTGTGGATTTGTGGTAGAAGAACTGAACACCTTCGAGCAGTGCGTGGAGCATATCTTTCGCTATCTGGACCGGCTGGAGGCAGAGGCTAAATAAGGTGT
>JAJRXB010000178.1 GCA_024276515.1 Chloroflexota bacterium | reverse complement strand
GGCTGCTGAAGGCCGACAGTGAAACCTGGGCCGTGATCAAAGCCGAAGCCGTGACCGTCCTCGACCAGGCCATGCGCGACGAGATTCGGCCCAACCAACTCGCCGCCGCCCGTCGCCGATTGCCCACCCTGTTGGGCCTGGACGTGAGTGACGAAGCGGCGGTCGTGGTCATCGCCATCGTCGAGGACCTGATCCAGCCCAACACCTTCGTCAACGAACAGCGCACCGCCGAAGAGCGACAGTTGGCGCGCGAGAGCGTGCAGCCGGTGATCGTCACCTACGAGCAAAACCAGAGGATTCTGCGCGCCGGCGATCTGGTCGATGCCGAAGACATCGAAGCGCTGGAGGCATTGGGGTTGCAGCAGCCGGCCTTCGAGCTCCCCGACATCATCGGCACCGTGTCCTACGTCACTCTCATCGGGCTGGTGATCGGCCTTTATATGTTGCGCTTCCGACCGCGCACCCTCGATCAGCCCCGCTATCTGGGACTGTTGTTCCTGCTATTGATGCTGTTCATCGGAATGGCCCGAGTGATGGTCCCCGGCCATACGCTGTTGCCCTATCTGTTCCCCATGGCCGCCCTTTCCATCACGTTGGCCTCGCTGATCGACATACAACTGAGCGTTTTGATCACAGTGCTCATCGGCCTCATCGTGGGCTACATAGCCGACGGTTCGTTGGAGCTCACAGTCTATTCGGTGATGGGGGGGCTGGTGGGGGCCTTCAGCCTGGGGCGAGTTGAGCGGGTAAACCGACTATTTTGGTCGGGGGTTTACGTGGCTCTGGTCAGCGTGGCGATTGTGCTGGTCTTTCGTGTTCCCAGCGGCAACTTTGATCCGGTGGGATTGTTGCAGCTCATAGCCGCCGGCGTGACCAACGGGGCTCTTTCGGCCAGCCTCACCCTGATCGGCTTCTTCCTGGTGGGCAATTTGATGGGCATCACCACCTCGTTACAGCTCCTGGAACTGGCACGACCGACCCAACCCCTGCTGCGACAGCTCTTGCTCCGTGCGCCGGGCACTTATCACCACAGCCTGATGGTCAGCAACCTGGCCGAGCCGGCAGCCGAGCGAATCGGCGCCGACGCCCTCCTGACTCGCGTGGGCGCCTATTATCACGACGTGGGCAAAATGGTGCGCCCCTACTTTTTCGTTGAGAATCAAATGGACGGCATCAACGTCCAGGACCGGTTGGATCCCCGCACCAGCGCCCAGATCATCATCAGCCACGTGAAAGATGGTCTCGACCTGGCGAAAAAATATCGCCTTCCCCGTGAGGTGCGCGCCTTCATCCCCGAACATCAGGGCACCGGCCTCATCAAATATTTTTATCACCAGGCCCTCGAACAGGCAGACGATCCCGACCAGGTGAACGAGGCGGACTTCCGCTACCCAGGCCCCAAGCCCCAGAGCAAAGAGACGGCCATCGTGATGCTGGCCGATAGTTGTGAGGCGGCGGTGCGTGCCGCCCGCCCCACCTCTGTCGAAGAGATTGACAAGATCGTGCACCGCATTATCACCGATAAACTCATCGGCGGCGAGCTAGACGAATCTGACCTGACGATACGCGATTTGAAGCAGATTCGGGATGCGTTCGTCGAGATCTTGCAAGGGGTATTCCACCCGCGCATCAAGTACCCGGAGCAGGTGCAGGAGGAACTCGCCAGCGCCAGCCCGGCGGCTCTCCCGGCCCCGGTCTCTCCCGCCGAGTCCCTGTCGGTCGGGCAAGACTGACGCTCTGGAAGCGTTCACCCCTCCCTGACAGGGAGGGGCTGGGGGAGGGTGGAACCTCGCCTGGAGAGAGATTCCGTCTGGGACGCAGGGTGCTTCTCTGCTCCGTAGTGGCGACTTTGGTCGTCAATTGGCAGGCGGAAACGGGTATAGGTGACGGGCACTTACGAAAGTGCCTGTCACCTGAGTACAACGTTTTTCCCGCCGGAAGTTGCTCCATCGCCAAAGCTGCTCGTCGCAACCTTCGCAAGGGAGTCTTGGCTCATGTCTAGAATCTGTGCACGTCATTGCGAGCAAAGCGAAGCAATCCCCGCTCACCAACGGCTGAGACCGCTTCGCCTCCGGCTCGCGGTGACACGTCGGCACACTTTTCATATATGAGCCGGGAGTCTTTCATTCCTCCGCTTCGATCTTCACCGTTTCGCGCAGTTGGGCGCGGAGCGCGGCGATCTGGTCGGTGATGCTGCCGATCCTTTCGAACAGCTCTTGGTTGGCCTTGATGCCTTCGGTGATGAGAAAAGCCGCACTCTCGGAACGACTCTTGGTGATGTCCGCTTCGACCAACATGTCCAGATGCCGGAGCGCGTCGTCGTTCACCCGGACCATCACCACGTTGGCCCGATCTTGCAAGGCCAGGGCCAGGGTTTTGCCCAGCGATTCGACCCGCTCCAGAGCGTCCTTCAAAGCGGCGGTCGCGGCTTTGGGTTCGGCGGCCTTTCCGGTCTCTGCTTGTTCTTCGGGGATCTCCGTCGCCTCACCTTCGATGATCGTGTCTTCGGTCATTTCGTTACCTCCTGGTTCGTCGGGCGTGTTGTCCGTCCAACAAAGAATGTTGTAATTACATTACGTATAACATTGTAATTAAGTTACACCCTTTTGTCAATACATTTCGCTGACGCACCAGCGACAGATTCCCGAACGTCACCATCTGGAGATTACTGTTGCCACTCACAGACCTGGTTATCCGGCTGGCCGCATTGGCGGCCCTAGCATTGCATTTGATGGCGAGCCTTTTGCCGGAAGAGATGGCCTGGGGCATCTGGTTTTACACGGCACTGCCTCCCTGGCTGGGCTGGTTGGGGGGGCTGGCCGTCGCCTCGCTGACTCTATCGCCGGTGAACGACGCGCTGGGCCGGTGGCTGCATCGCACGTGGGCAGCCCTACCCGGCAAGGACCACGAGCAACGGTGGTTCGTGGCGGTTTCTGTCGCTATGGCTATCCCCTTTTGGCTCTTTCGCATCCGTCATCTGCGCTGGGGCGACGCCGACTTCATCGTGAAGGCACTGTCGTACACCGGACCCGACCGCCCGATTTGGACCATCTACAACTGGCAGGCCCCCCTCACCATTTTCACCCACGCCCAACTGTGGCTG
Source organism: Chloroflexota bacterium (assembly GCA_024276515.1). Classification (GTDB taxonomy): domain Bacteria; phylum Chloroflexota; class Anaerolineae; order 4572-78; family NAK82; genus JAJRXB01. The sequence continues at coordinate 1,307 of JAJRXB010000178.1, read as the reverse complement.
CTGCTCAACTCTCCGGCCGGCTCAGGGGTCCCCCTCATTTCCGGCGTGGGCGTGGACACCCTGTACGCCGTCACCAGCGTGCTATCGGGCGTCGGCTTCGTGTACGTTCTCTTTCACCTGGCCGATTCGTTGGGGCGAGACCGGCTGGAGAAGGGGACGATTTTTGGCCTGGTGATCACCACCGGCTCGATGCAGCTCTTCTTCGGCTACGTGGAAAACTACACCATCATCTCTCTGGGACTCGTCCTCACCCTCTACCTGGGAGTGCGCTGCCTGCGGGGAGAAACGAGCCTGGCGTGGCCGTCGCTGGCGTTGGCGATCACCAATGCCTTCCACCCTTCGACCATTGTGCTGTGGCCGGCGATGGGCTACGTGGGATGGCGGGTTGCCGGGCGGAGGCAATCGGCGCGGAGCAGGACGTCTGAGTGGGCGAAGTTGATCATCCCTCCCATCCTGATCTTCGCCGGGCTGACGGCGCTGATGACGGCCGGCGGCCACGGGCCGGGAGCCATGCTCGTCAACGACCGCCCCGGCGGCGCCGACGGCATCCCTTTTGTGCCCCTCTTCCAGGTGACAACCGAATGGCAGCACTACACCATGTTCTCCCTGGCCCACCTGCTGGACTGGGCCAACGAGCACCTCCTTATCTCCCCTTTTGGACTCTTTCTCTTGCTCGTGGCCTTCGTCGCCCGCACAGCCCGACGAACGTCGGCGGAGCGCCCCCAAGACGGTGAAAATACTGTCCTCTCCTTCCTGACCATCGCCAGCCTGACCTACCTGCTGCTGACCTTCGTCTGGAACCCAGACTACGGCGGCCGCAAAGATTGGGACCTGTTCGCGCCCTCGGCGTTCGTGTACACCCTCCTGGCCGCCTGTCTGCTGATCCGCCAGATAAAAGGCCGGCACGCATCCCCAGAGGGAAAGCACACTCTGGCCCGGGCCGCTCGCCTGCTCGTCGCGGCCTCGGCGCTGCACACCCTGGCCTGGATTTATTACAACACCATCCCCTGGCCACCCGGATGACGGGCAGCAGGGCTTTCCCAGGGTGCGTTCGATTTTTGGGGAAAAGACCCGTGGGGTTTGCGTAGCGCATCCCCTCTTGAGAAAGTCACTTCGACCTGCCAATATCTCTCGAAACCCCACGGGTCTGAAGAATTGCCCCTTTCCCTAGGGCAATCGCATCTTAATTTTATACCAATTGCGTATTGAAAGGCTGTATTTTCTGCCCGCGCCGGAATAGGGATTCCGGCGCTGCGGGATGCTCATCGCCCCATCTCGTAGCCCCGGAATCCCTATTCCGGGGCGAT
>JAJRXB010000177.1 GCA_024276515.1 Chloroflexota bacterium | reverse complement strand
GTGGACTATCTGCAAAAGATTCCCTACAGCCTGGAGCGGGTGGAATTGGGCAAGACAGAGCAGGTGACGCTGGTGACGGAGGGGCTGAAGAACCTGGCCCTGGCGCACGGCGTGCCGATTGTGGCCGTGTCGGCGATGGATGTGGAGGGGTTGAAGCGGGTGCGGGGGCGGGTGGAGGACCTGGCCGGGGGCGAGACGACGAAGTACGAGCCGGACGCGGTGCTGATGCTCAACCCCCGCTGGCGGTGGGACGATAAGGCCGAACGGGGGCAGGTGGTCTTTTCGGTGGAGAAGAACCGCAGCGGTCCGACGGGGGTGGAGGTGGAGTATCGTCTGCATGGGCCGCATTTCTGCTTCTGGCCGGTGTGATAGTCGCCGTCAAGTCTTCCCCAACTCGTCTCCACGGTCCCGCACCAGGTACCACGGATCGGGGCTGACCTCGGCCCGCTTAATACCCCACACCCGCCGCTTCTTCACGTCCTCCTGGCACAGCACGTAGAAGCGCACACTATCCTCCTCTCGATTGACCAACTTGCTCAACCGCTGGCGCATCCGCCGGTAGTCCTCGGCTTTCAGTTCACACTCGAAGACGCTGTACTGCACGTGCGCGCCGAAGTCCTTGAGGGCCTTCATCACCCGGGTGCGGCGCCGGTCGTCGGGGATGTCGTAGCTAACCACGACGAACATCTTTCACCTCCGCCAGGGCTTCGGCGGCCAGGGCATCGGCCAGGCGGTTGGCCTCACGCGGGATGTGCACATAGGTCACCTCCCGAAAGCGGCGGGCCAGGCGGCAGGCCTGGGTATGCCAGCGCTTCAACGCCGGGCTGCGCACGGCGAAAACCCCTTGCATCTGCCCCACCACGACTTCATTGTCCATATGAATCTCCAGGACACGCGGTCGGAAGCGTCGGGCCGCCTCCAGGGCCAGCACCAGAGCGGCATACTCCGCCTCGTTGTTGGTCATCGGTGGCAGCCCCCGCTTGACCAGTCCGATGATCTCTCCCCGTCCGTCACGAATGACCACTCCCAGGCCGGTTCCCTGTCCCCGGTCGCCGATGGCCCCATCGCAGTAGACGGACAACTGTCTGGATCGTCTGCGGAAAAACCACATCGTTGACTCCATTTGCGTGACGACAATGGACGAAGGACCAATGACAGATGACGAAGGACGAACCTACTTTTGCCCTCCGTCTTTCGTCCTTCGTCTTTCGCCCTCCGTCATTGCAGGAAAGGTTGGTAGGTCTTCGCCTCCCCCAACACCAGCCGGGCCAGCCGCCGCACCTGCAGCTCGATGATGCGCCGATGAGATGTCTGTCCCCCGGCATCGGCGTGAGCAGCCCGTTCCCCCAGCCGCGTTTCGTAGCGCTGGATCAAGGTGTCGGTGGTGGCGTCGGTCAATCGGACGGGCCGCTTAGGGTTGGCCGTCCGTTCAAAATCGGCCGCCGTCACCTGCCCCTCATTGACCATATCCAGCACCAGGGGGTCCACCAGAACCGGGCGGAACTCCTACATCATATCCAGGGCCAGCGATGGACGGCCGTAGTCGATGGTGTGCAGAAAGCCCAGGTAGGGGTCCAGACCGACCAGTTGGACGGCGGCGGTCACATCTTTGAGCAGCAGGCTGTAGCCAAAGCTGAGCAGGGCGTTGACCGGGTCCGGCGGGGGGAAGTATTGGCGGCCCCGGAAGCCCAGGTCATCGGCCAGCAGGGCGCGGAAGGCGGCCCAGTAGTCCACGCCGGCTTTCCCCTCGAAGCCACGCAGCGACTCCAGGGAGCGGGTGGTCCGCGCTCGTTCCAGCATGCGCCCGATCCCGGTCACCGCCCGCCGGACCCGGGCCTGGGCAGAGGCCGGCGTCTGCCGGGCGCGCATCCTCAGCAACGACCGCTGGTTGCGCAGTTTGCCGGCCACTACCCGGCGGGCGATGGTCAGCGTCACCTCTTCGTCGCTCAGCTTTTGTAACTGGGCGTGGCGCAACCGGGCGAATTTGGAGCCGGTGTGCACCAACCGGCCCCGGAATTTGCCGTATTGGGAGAAGAAGACCACGTCCACCTCGGCCCGGAGCAGCATGGCGACCGCCGGGGCGGTGAGCTGCACGTTGCCGAAGAGCACCAATTGATCCAGGTGGATGAGGGGCAGGTCCAGCAGTTGTTTCTTGTCGCGCGTCACCACCAGCCGTTCTCCACGGCGGCGAACGACGGCGCCTTGCTCACGCACGTAGACAGGGGGCATCGGTTCACCTCCGGTGAGTAGGGAGTAGGGGGCATCTGGGCAGAGGTGCAGGGGAGCAGGGATGAAGTCTTCTCCCCTGCACCTCTGCCCCCCTGCTCAAAGACTCCTCCGCCTACTTCAGGTAATAATGTTCATTTCGCAGAAAGAAGACGCCCAGGAACTGGAAGCCCTGGTCGAAGTGGACCACCCGCGATTTGTGATGGTTGATCTGGAGCTTCACCCGGGCCAGGGCCGCCTCGGCCGCCTGCAACGCCTGTTGCGCCCCTTGCTTGCGCCGACAGCAGATCAACAGGTCGTCGGCGTAGCGGACCAGGTGGTAGCCCTGACGGGTCAGCCCCAGGTCCACCTGATGCAGGTACACGTTGGCCAGCAAAGGCGAGATGACCGCGCCCTGGGCAGCGCCGGCCCGGGTCCACGGGCCACGCAGGGCGTTGAACACCCGGGCGTCCAGCCAGGCCCGGACCAGCCGCAGAATGGTGGGGTCTTTCACCTGCCGACGTACCAGGCGCATCAGCAGGTCCGGGTCCAGGCTGTCGAAGCAGTCTTTGATGTCGATATCGGCCACCCAGCGTCGGTTGGCATCCCGGTGGGCCAGCACCGCCGCCACGGCGTCGGCCACCCCCCGGCCGGGCCGAAAGCCAAAGCTACAATCCAGGAACTGGCGCTCGAAGTAAGGGGCAATGCAATCGTGTACCACCCGCTGCACCACTTTGTCCCGCAGCGTCCAGAGGGCGAGGGGACGCAACCCCTCTCCCGGCTTGGGGGCCAGCAGGCGTTTGACCGGCCCCGGCCGGTAGCGACCGGCCAGCAGCTCCGCCTGCAAAGCGGTCAGGTTGGCCTCCAGGTCGGCTTCAAAGCGGTGAATGCTGACGCCGTCCACCCCCGGCGCGCCTCCTGTGGCCTTCACCTTCAGCCAGGCCCGGCGCAGGGTGTCCAGGGAGAAGAGGGCCTGGGGATCCACCCGTTTCAACGGCCCCCGGGGCGCAGCCAGCAATTCCGCCCCCACGTGGGCCGGCAGGAACAACGAGCGGCTCATCCTTCATCCTCCTCTTCCACCGCTTCAGGTCGCACCCAGCGCACCTGGGGTCGGGGCAGGTGGCGCCAGCGACGCCGAACGCGCGTCCAGGGTGGCATCACCCATCGGCGCCAGATCACCCGTAGTGGTTGCCGGGCGACCCGTAGTGGTTGCCGGGCGACCCGTAGTGGTTGCCGGGCGACCCGCAGTGGCCGACATCTCTGGCGGAGGCCGGACCGGGCTCGCTCCCAGCGCTCGGCCAGGGCCGTGTCACCCCCCGCTTCAAAATAGGCGACGGCGGCCCGGCCCAGCAGCCAGGTGCAGGAGGCTCCGATCAGGCCGCTGACCAGCCAGCCCAGGATCGGCACCAGCTTCACCACCTGTTGCGTGGCGTAGCGTCCGGCCAGGCCGCCGGCCATCGCCGCCATCACCTCCCGCCGATGGGCATCGGTGGGTGGGCGGCCGTACACGGCGGCAACCCGTAGCACCAGCCCCACCAGGGTGATCATCTGCAAGGGGATGTCGAGCAGCGGCACCGGCTCCAGGGCGATCAGCCCGTTGAACACCGCCGCCCGCCGGATAAGCCGGGCAGCCGCCTGGCGGCGGAAACCGCGCAACTCCCGTCCCAGGGGCACGGCCAGGGCCGGGCAGGCGTCCACCATCCGCGGTAGCAGTCCGTCCGTCACGTTGGTCCCGTTCAGGGCCGAGATGGGTAACACCGAGGTGGCCAGCCGCTCCTCGATCTCCGGCAGACGTTCGAGCGCTTCCTCCCCCATCAGGTCGCTCTTGTTCAGCGTCACCACCAGCGGCGTGCCCAGCCGGCGCAGGCGCCCGATCCAGCGAAAGTCGGCCGCCCGCACCCCGGCCGTCCCGTCCAGAACGTACACCAGCAGGTCGGCTTCGTCGGCCAGGTCCAGGGGATCCAACCCGTTGGCAGAGAAGTCCTGCCCCATTCCATCCCCACCGGATGTCTCTTCTGGCAGGTCCAGCAGGCAAAACAGGCCGAAGTCCTCCAGTCGTGCGCTTCGCCCATCGGTTTCCCCGGACCGGTTGGCCGGGGCCGGCGGCGAGACGGGCCAGCCCCGCAGCCGATTGAAGAGGGTGGACTTGCCGGCATGGGCCAGACCCAGCAGCAGGATGCGCCCCCGGCTCTCCCGGTCCACCCCGGCCCGCGTTTCCTCCCAGTCAAAACCGGCCCACCAACTGCTCCAATGGTAGCGGTCGTCAGACATCCGTTCCTCATCGAGCACAGTACACCTCCTGGACATTTCAATGTGTGAAGCGTGAAACGTCAGGCGTCAAATGTCAAACGTCATTGGTCTATCCTCTGATTCCCCGATTCCCTGCTCGTCTGATCTCCAATCCCCCCTTGTCCTACCAGCACCGGGGGTAGACAGTGTGCTGAGAGGCAGCCCCCGCCGCACGCTGACGGCGACCAACTCCGCCGGTTCCTGACTTTCCAACAGAACCGAGGGCCGAGGCCAGGTCTGGCACAAACGGGCCAACGGCGAGGCCCCACCCTCCGGTAGCAGCAACCAGAGGTCCAAACGTGCCTGGGATCGGGTTTCCTCGGCCAACTCCGTTTCCTCGTAGCGCAGGAAAGGATCGGCCTGGGCGACGAAGGCAGCCAGCCAATCTCCCAGCGTCGCTTCGTCCGGGAATTGTCGTGCCAGGGCCCGATCTACCGGCAGGACGATCCACGGGGCCAGGGCGTCGGCTGCGTAGTTGCTCAACCGACGTGCTATCTCATCAGCCGCGAGTCCTTCCTGCACCCATCGACCGAGGGGGCCGAGCCGCTCCCAGGCAACCTGGAGGTCCAGGTCCTCGGCGGCCAGGGCTTCTCGATACAACCCCTCGACCGTCGAGAGCGTCCAGGGGCCACCGGAAGCGATCAGCGCGGCGTCCACCCCCTCCCCCCAGCTCGCCAGCGCCGGGGATTGGCTCGCCCGACCCACCTGGCTGGCGCAACGATGCCAGGCCTCGGCGGTCCTCTTCCACTCTGCTGCCAGGTCCCGGTATAAGGGGAGCACCTCTTCGTAGAGCCAGACGGTTTGCAAAGCGATGGCCCGGGCGCGCAGCAGGTGGGCGTAGCGCCGGGCTGCCGCCTGAGCCTGGCGGCAGCCTGCCCATCGCCGGGGCCACCTCAGAGGGCGAAGCCCCCAGCGCAGCAGGGTCGCCAGCGGTGAGCCGGGGAATGAATCGACTTGCGAAGCCAGCGACCCGGCGGCTGCGCCCACCTGCCGGTCAATCGCCACCAGGTCCGCCTCCGCTTCCTCCAGTTGGGCCTCCACCCCTTCGGCGAAGGCTTCCAACAGCCTGAGCAGGGCCGCCGGATACACCTTTGCCCGGGTCAAAGCCCCTTCCCCCTGCCCCTCGATCTCCCGATTCAGCCAGCCGGCGGCGGCGACCTGCCACTTCTCTCTCATCTCCGAGAGAACCGGTCTCAATACCCCCCGCGCCCCCAGCCATTCCTCTTCCCAGCGCCGAATCGCCGTTTCCAATCGCTTCTGCACCCCGACCAGTTGCCAGGGCCAGGGGGGATCGGGCACTTCATCGGCCAGGTGGTCGGGCAGGGGCGGCATCCGGTCGGCCAGGCTCTCGATCAACAAAGGCGGGGCCCACCGCTCCCCGGCCACCCAGCGTTGGGCGGCGGTACTGGCTTCTTCTTCGATCTTCAGGATCGGGGCGGTGAGCCAGGTGAGCATCTCCCGGGCCCAGCGCATACTCAGTGCCCGGGCCAGGGCCTCTCCCGGCCAGCGGATGGTCGCCAGGCCGAAACCGGCCAGGGGCGTTGCCTCCCACCCCTCGTCCCATCCCGATTCGGTCACGGCCGCCCCCAGCGGCGATGTCACCAGCAGCGTCAGGAAGTAGGCCACGCGCGCCACCAGGCGGTCTACGTCACCCACCACCAGCCCCGCCTCGTTGGTCAGACTGACCAGGAAGCATCCCCGGTCGAACTCGACCTGGCTATCAAGACCGGGGAGAGCCACGTTCGGCAGACCTTGCAAAGAATCCCCTGGCAGATTATCCTCGTCCTCCCCGGCTTCCGCCCCAACGCCGGGTTGCTGCACCCGCCCCCCCTCTGCCTCCGAGGAATTGGGGGGAGCGCCTGAGCCTGCGTCCAGCAGCACGCCGGTCAGTCCGGCCCCACAGGAAAGGATGCGGTACACGACGTCGCGCAGGGAGCCGGCGACGTCCCCCAGCGAAGCGACCACCCAGGGTTGGCCCAGGTCGGCCACCAGGATGAGGTGCACCTCGTCGGCCGGGTGCAGGGCCAGACCCCGAGCCGCCAGGTCGGTCAGATGGGTCAGGCGCGAGATGCGGCGTAAAGCGCCGGCCACCATCCCCTCCAGGTCATTCTGCCATGCGCCCAATGAGGCTGCCGGGGAGATGGAGAGGGTTGCGCCCACACCGTCGGCCAACGCCGGATGGGACGCCCCTTCCTCCCGCACGGCGACTCCCCCCACAACGCCCACCGGCCCCAGCCTCTCTTCCAGACGGGCCAGTAGCCGGTCAACGACCTGGGCTCCCCTCTCTCCCAGGCCGACGATGAGCGTCCGTTGCACCCCTTCAACCCGCATCGTCTTCCTCCTCCTCGTCCCCCTGGACCCAGGGGCCGAACTGGTGAATCTGGCGCAATTGATCGACGTAGGCCCGCACCAGACGCTTGAGTTCCAGCACCAGGTCGTCGGTCGGCGCCTGTCCGTCATTGGCCTCGTAATAGGCGGTCAACCGCTTCAGCACGGCCTTCACTCCTTGGTCGGACACCCTCTGCTCGATTCGATCCCAGGTCTCCTGCACCAGCCCATCCTGTTGGGTGAAGACCTGCAAGGCGTTGGCCAGACCCTGGGCCAGTTTCCTCGGTCGGGCCAGAGGGTCGGCCGGGACGTAGTAGAAGTAGGCGCCCCGGCTCTGGATGAACTCGAACAGGGAACCCAGGGCGAAGGCCTGGTGAGCATACTCGCCCTCGGTCTGGAATTGGGGGAGGACGTGCAACGGCACGTGGCTCCGGGCCCGATCATAAGCCGCCTGGTAGCCATCCCAGCCTTGGATAGCGGTGTGGGCCGCCCCGATGTGGGCCACGAAGGCGGTCAGCCGGGACCGGTCCCCGGTGGAGACCAGCATCCGGGCATATTGACGGTAGATGGAGTTCGTCTCGTCGGGCACACCCAGCACCTCCAGGCGTTGCAGCCCGGCCCCGGCGTCGGGCAGCCGGGTGCGGTCCAGATTCCAGGAGGGGGTGGCCTGGGCCATCAGCCAGCGGTAGTAGCCCTCGGGCGAGGCTTCGTCGTGCAGGTCAGACCGGGCCGGTCGGAGAGCTTCGTCGGTGCGCAACGTGATGGCCTCTTCCACGCTCATAGCGGCGATAGGCTCGAAGGCCGGCCGGCAGGCGTCCAACAAGGCCGCCTGCACCGTTTCCAGGGCTGCATCGTGCCAATCGAGGGGGGACGCATCGCCGCTGAAGAGGGCCGCCAGGGTGTCGGCCACCGGCGGGACGTGGCGCTCGAACAAGGCTGTCACCAGGGCTTCGTCGGCCAGGGAGCGGGTGGTGATCCCGGTCGGAGCCGGACCATCGTCTCCGCCGAGGTGCTCTATCGAACCCGCCTCCCTCAGAATGCGGTGTGCCGCCCCGAGACGGGCCATCGCCGCCCGGCAGGCGGTCAGGCCATCCCGGGCCACCCGGCTCACGTGGTTGAGCACGGCCAGGGTCCCGGCCGTCACCTGGGCCCGCCAGCGCAGGCTGTAGAGCCGTTGGGCGGCGGTGAAGTAGGCCCCTTGGGCCCGTATCACCCGCCGCTTCCGTCCCAGGAAGCTGCCTTCCCCGGCCTGCAAGAAGACGGTCTCCAGATGGGCCAGAGATCGGGTCAGACCTGCCAGCCGGCCCTCATCCTCGACCTGGCGCGTGCTCAGCCGGGACGCCTGCTCTTCCAACCAGGCCAGGAGGCCGGTCAGAAAGGCCTCGGTGGCCGGCAGCCCCACCTGCCGGGCCAGGCGCGTCACCCGGTCGGTCAGGATCGTCGCCGCTGCGTCGGCCAACCGCCCTTCGTTTTGCGCAAGCCAGCGCTTGAAATCGGTCCCCAGGCGGACGCGCTCGTACTCCCGCACGTATCTCACCAGTTCCGCCGGGGCCGACCGGGGGGACAGGCGATGGGCCCAGCCCGGCACGACCAGTTCCACACTCAGCGGTGTCCCCTGGTCGTCGCAGTTCAGTTGCTCCACCAGGCGCGCCGGGTCCAGCCCGGCAGCTTGAACGAAACCCGCCACTTTCGTCCCCTCGGGCCGGCGATATGCTGCCAGCTTTGAAGCAGGGGAGGCCAGCAGCCCATGCTCGATGACCTGGGTGGCATGGCGGGCGGCGCAGGCCCGGGCCACCACCGGGCCGGGGAAGACCAGCGAGGCCAGGCCAAAGCTGCCACAGAAAGTTCCCTCCCCTTCCTCGGTCTGTTGAACCAGCACGTCGTCCACGTTGTCGAAATCGTTTTCCGATTTGCGGCCCACCTGGGAGCCCATCTGCAGGAAGACCGCCTCGGCCGCCAGCCGACAGATTTCGTCCAGCCCGCGCCAGGTATGCCCCCGCTCGTCCACCCCGTCTACCAGGTAATAGATGTTGAAAGGCGGTTGAGTGGTGGTGAGGGTCCGACCGGTGGGATAGCGGGTGGTGAAGTCGCCGTGCATCATACAATGGTTCAGTTCCTTCAACGAGGCGACGGCGTTGGGCACCAGGTTGGGGCCGCGGATGCCGTGAAAGGCCCGGGGCAGCACCCCCACCCCGGTGATGTAACAGAAGTCGGCCAGGGTGCCCAGGTGGTCGAACAGATCACGCACCAGGTGGGCCACGTCCAGGAAGAGGCTGGAGCCGGTCCCGCCCACCAGGGAGTTGATGATGAAGACGTTGATCCCCTCACGGCTCTCGCTCCGCTGGCGATTGGCCAGGCCCCAGATGGCGTCCTGTAGACGCTCCTCCACCTCGTTGTAGCGCCAGAGGAAGGCCAGCAGGCCCAGGGGACGCAACTGCTTGGCTCCGTTGCGCAACACGGCCGGCGGCAAGTGGGTCATTACCCCGCCCAACCGCTCCCGGATGGCGGTCTGGTGCGCCAGGTTGCGCTTGATCTTGGCCACCGGGGTCTGGCCGATGTCCACAAACTCACTCCCCGGCTCCAGGTGCACCGGTTGGCCTCCTTGGGTGACGGTCAACGACTCCTGAGCGGTGTCGAAGACCAGGAACCGGATCACGCGGTGCACCCGCTCCCTCTCCCAGCTTTGTAACGCCATCGCTTTGATCCACACCACCACCCGGTGGCCCGTCCCGCCCAACCCGATGACCAGGGTGGGGCGGAGGCGGAGGTTGTCAGGGATGGCAGGTGATGTCGTACCGGATGTGCTTTGATTCATCGTGCATCCTCCTCAAAGCTGTCAAACGTCAAGCGTAATGTGTGATCTGCGACGACAGTGTCTCAAACATCACAACTCGCGCAGCACGATCTCCGGCTGGTGAGCCGGGGCTCGCCGACGCAAGTTCTCGTAGCGAAAACGGTAAGCTCCCAGTTGGATCACGTCGCCATCGTGCAACGCCCATTCGCCGGCCAGCGGCAGGTCGTTGACCCGGACCGCGTCTGCCTCTCCCGTCCTTTCCTCGACCACCAGCGCGATCCCGACCCCACTCGGCTCACGGCGAGCAACCAGGCGGGCGGTGGGCGTGGGTGCATCCGCTGTGTGAGGCAGAGGGAGGTCAGCCTCCGGGTCCGGCCCCAGGCGGACCGTCTTCTGACGCAAGGCGTCCAGGTCCAGCCGCGCCGGGACCTCCCGGCCGGCCGGGGCCGAGAGGCGACGCAGCGTTCCCTCGAGCAGCGGGGCCGTGCGTCGCCGTTGGTACCAGAACCAGCCACCACCGGCCCCCAGAACGGCCAGAGGCAACCCAAGCCACCACCAGGTCCCCCGCCGATGGACGATCACGGACAGGCTGGCCTTGTCCTGCACGGTCACCCCATTCTTCAATACGACCTGGCCGTCGACCTTGAGTTGATAACGCCCCGGAGCCGGCAGGGTGAGTTGGGCTGCGTAGCGTCCTGCGCTCACTTCCGCAAGCGGGGTGTCCTCCACCTGATCGCCGTCCGCCGACTCCAGCCGGACCCGGATATGCGCGTCGGGCAGCCAGCCGACGACCAGGGGCAGGGGGTCTCCCACCCGCCGGGTCACCGGCGCGGTCGGCTCCAACAGGGTCAGGGGTGGCAAAGGGCCGACGGTCGGGATGGGAGTGGAGGTGGCCGTCGGTCGAGGGGTCGCGGTGGGGGCAGGCGACGGGGTGGACGTGGGTGTGGCGGTGGGCCGGGGCGTGGGCGTGGATGGGGCCGGGTAGAAGTCCTTCCAGATGGTGACGGTCCCCCGGCCGTTGATGCGCACCTGCCAGTCGCCCGGCGACGGGTCGCGGACTGCCCACACTTCTTCCCGGCTTTGACCGGGTTGGCCCCCGTATTGGACATCCGGATCAGCCGGAGCCAGCGGTCGCCCGTCGGGGCGCAGGATGTTCACCTGCAAGGTGGGGTCGCTTTTGCGGACGACGAAGGTCACCTGGGCCAGGCCGGGCTCTATGGACACCGGTTCCCAGGTTTCCGTTTGCACCTGGGCCTGCACCACCACGCCGGCCGTCTGGCGGCCGGTGAGGGCGACGACGATCTGGTGATAGATGTCCAGCAGGTCCTCGCTGCGGCGGGCCCGGTAGAAGTGACCCCGGGGGTGTGCCTGCGCCATCTCCTGCCACAAGGGGACGAAGACCCGCTCGATCTCCGGGTCGGCGTCGGTGGCTTCGTTTTGCAGCAGGATGATGAAGAGGGGCACCCCGTCGGCAGCAAAACGCCCGGCCGTCTCACGTAGCCGGGCGATGGTGGTCGCTTGCTCCTGGGGGGTGGGATCGGTCCGCCGCTCCGGTTTGCCGTCGGTCAGCAACACCACGGCGCGACCGGTGGCCGGACCGCCCCCTGCATGCAACGTCTCTGCGGCCAGGTCCAGAGCGGCCTGGGGATCGGTCCAGCCCATTCGGGGTGGGTCGGCGATGAGGGCGAACATTTCTGCGCGACGGGCGTCGTCGGCCAGGGGGGTGAGGGGCACCACCAGTTGGGCCTGGCCGCCGAAGAAGATCACCCCCAGGCGGTGGGGTGGGCCGCTGCTGTCCACCCCCAGGTAGGTGATGAAGAGGCGGGCGGCCTCGATGCGCAGCAGGTCGGGGTCGGATCCCACCCCATTTTTCTCGTACATCGAGTTGCTGTTGTCCACGATAAGCATCACGTCCAGGGGCGTCACATCCGGCCCTTGCGCCCCGGCCCGGCGGATCAGGTAAAACGACAGGCCGAACAGGGCGCCACAGGCCAGCAGCGCGCCGAGGAGGACGAGCAGGCAACAGCCGGTCAGGCGCCGTTTGGCGCGGCGATAACGAGGCTTCAGCCTCAAAGGACTGAAAATATCCATCGGCTACCCCCATCGGCTCAATGGCGCACGGCGTGGGCAAGGATCACCAGCATGGTTATCATCCCTGCCAGGAAGATGGTTCCTCCCATCAGAAGTAACGTTACCACACTAATCTCCACCATAATCCCCCCTCTCTTTCCGCTGACAGTACAGCTCAAGTAGTGAAGAGCCCACAGGGCATTGGCGGAGAAGATCATGAGCCCTACCCTGAGTATAACCGAAGGAACTACAGAAATCTATAGGGCACGGCCCGATTTTGAGACGCATAAAAAAGGCCAAGGCATTGCCTTGGCCAAGGGCTTACATCGAGGGTGTAAAAATGGATCAAGAATCATCCACCTGACGACAGCGGATAACACGCCGGCGCTCATACCACCATTTCAACTCCGTCCGGTTGCTCAGATGCAGCTTGCTGAGGATATTGCTGATGTGAGTCTTGACCGTCTTCACCGAAATGAACAGCTCCTCCGCAATCTCCCGGTTCTGCTTGCCGGCTGCCACCAGCGCCAGCACCTCCTTCTCGCGCCTGGTAAGCTGCGACATATCCGGCATCTGACCCGATCCAGAGTTGGGCGACTGGAAGAACCGGTAGAGGCGACGAGCAATCTCCTGATCCATCGGGGGTTCGCCATCCCGCACGCTGGTCAGGATATTCGACAGCTGGTCACCCGTCACGTTATCTTTGAGCAAGTAAGTGTCCGCCCCGGCACGGATGGCATCGAAGATGAGATCGTCGTCGAAATAGGCGGTGAGGACCACCACCTTGGTCGCCGGACTCACCCGTCGCACCTGATGAATGACTTCAATGCCCGCCCATTTGTCCCGAAGCAGGACCAGGTCGAGTAACACCACATCGGGTACGTATTCCTCGACCAGCGACACCGCCGTCTCCTGCTGGTCGGCCCAACCGACGATGTGGAACTGCTCTGCTCGTGCTCTCAGATTCCCCTCCAATGCCTCGCGATAAATAGGCGAGTCCTCCACGATTAGCACGCTGATTCGTTTGTCGCCCTCACCTTCCATAATATCCCTCTCCCTTCTGCGCCCATTACGGCAACGAGCTACTTACCCGGCCGGGGAGATGGTCATTAGCAAGGGACGATGGCCTCAATGGTCGTGCCCCGGCCTGGGTGGCTATGGATAGATAGCTCTCCTCCCATACGCTCAATGCGTTGGCGCATCAACTTCAAGCCCCGCATCCCTTGTCCGCTGAGAGTGGATACCTCGAAACCGCGACCATCGTCCTGAATCTGCAAGCGCACCAGACCGTTGGTTTCCGAAAGACTGACGGTCACTTGATGGGCATCCGCGTGCCGGGCCGCATTGACGATGGCCTCCCGGCAGATCAACAGCAATTCGGCTTCGATGGGAATACGCAATTTCTCGGGTATTGTATTAGGTGAAATCTCCACTGCCAGATTGAAGTATTCCCGGGCCAGTTCCGCGCTTTCCAGCAACGCTTGACGCAAATTGCAACTGCGGGTGGCCGTTACTTCCAACTCAAATAAGTTGGCCCGCACCTCAGCCATTGTTTGTCGGGCCGCATATTGGATTCGCGCCAGCCAGTGAGCGGCCTGGCCCGGTTCCAGAGATAACCGGTCGCGGGCCGTGTCGGCCATCAACTGGATGGCCGACACAAACTGCGAGATCGAATCGTGCAGTTGCTCGGCCAGCCGGGTGCGCTCCTCCTTGACGGCCAATTCGGCCGACAGAGCATTCACCTCGGCGTTCCGCAGAGCAACAGCCGCCAGTTGAGCCGCCAGCCCCAGCACACACTGTTCATGCTAGCCAAAGGCGTGCCGTCGCCGGTAGTTGACACACAACACGCCCAGCGCCTCGCCGTTGACCAACATCGGCACCCCGGCAAACGATTTGATGTTTTGGCGCAGGGTAAACGTGCGACGCGCCCCCGGCTTCTCCCCTTCTGTCAAGGGAGGATACGGCTCGCTGAGAAGTGGATCGTCAGGCGCATCCGGCGCGTAGTAGGGCCGGCCTGTGTGCAGAATCTCGGCGACCACCCCCCGGTCGAGGGGAGGGAGCCGTAGCGGCCGCCGACCCCATACTTCTCCAAAGACTCGGGGCGGCTCGATGGTTCGTGTCCCCCGATCGTACCGGTAGATCATCACGATGTCAGCCGCCAGGACCCGTTGCAGGGCCTCGCCCAGGGTCTTCAACACCTGATCCGGGTAACGCGCAGACGCGATCTTATGGCTTACCTGATGGAGTTGGGCCAACAGTTCTCGATGCCGTTCTGTGCTTTCGAACAGACGGGCCTGTTCAATGGCCACCGCCACCTGATCCATCAGCGCCTCCAGCATCGCCAGTTGATCGGGGGCGATCTGAGCCTGAGTACGCAGATGGTAGCCCACCTCCACCACCCCCTGCACTTTGGACGGCCGCCCCTCTTTCCCCGTTTGACGGCGAATGGGCACGAAGGCCCGAATCAATTGCTCGTGATGAAATCGTTTGTAGATACGGCGATCGAATCGTTCATCCCAGCCCTGAATCACCTCCATCTCCCCTCGACGCACCACGTCGGCTTGAATGTCGTTGCTGTCCAGCGGATGGCAGGCCTGAGCAACCCACTCCGCCGGCACATTGCGTCCGGCTACGCAGCGGATGAGTTGGGCCTCTTCGTCCACCAGGGAGATGGTGGCTAACTCAAACCCCAGGGGCCCGGTCAGCGCGTCAAGCGTGTCGTCCAACACATCCTGCAGGTGCAGGCTGCTGCCCACCTGAACTCCCAGGCGGTGCAGTGTCTGATCTTCTTCCACCTGCTGGATGAACTTGAGAATGGGCATCACCCAACGCGCCATATCGCCCAGAAACTCGAAGTAATGGTCCAGCAACGGCTCGCGCGGTGGATTGGCCCGGTCGAAGTCAATGCTCAACACCCCCAACACCCGACTTTCACCTGAGTCACCCTCGCCGATCGGGACCAGAATACGGCCCTGAATGTCCGGGGGCAAAGGGTACACCCGCACAGCGCCGTGAGTCCGAGACAGGCGGTCGCCTAGCGTGGCCTGCCGCCGACAATACAAGGGCCGCCCGGTGCGGACTACTTCGGCCACCGGATGATCCGCAGCAATGGTGATCGGCTCACCCTCGCCGTTGGGATCCGTCACCAAACACGACTGGCCCAGACGACGGCCAAGAGTGGTGAGCGGACGAATCTCTCCCGTGCGCTGGTTACACAGCCACACCGACCCGCACCGACCGCCGACGTTGCGCAGGTAAGTCCCCAACACGACTTCCCAGCGAGCTCCCAACTCAGGCCACACCTGACGCCGATCCGCCAGCCGGTTGATTTCGCTCAAAACGGCTATGGTCCCATCTCGGGCTTCAATGTTGCGCAGCAGGTAATGGAGAACGAAGCCAATCAACGCAATCCACGCCCATTGCACCACCAAATCCGGGTTGGTCTGGATGAAAGAGGCGACGGTTCTCCAGGGCGCAACCATCAGTCGCAGGCCGGCCAGCATCACCCACACTTCGAGAATGCAGGCCAGGAGCAAACCTGTGCTCAAGTGACGGCCAATGATCATCAGTTGTAGCGAGTACAGCAGCCACAGGTAACCACGGGTGCCGGCCTCCCCCAGCCAGGCGATGACGAGGGTCAACAACCCCATAGCAATCTGCGCGCGCACGAACTGGGGAAGGGGTTGGTAGTAGGCAGCCTCGCGCTGCCCGGCGATGAAATAGAAGCGAACGAGCAGGTAGAGGCCATATCCGGCTAGCCAGCCAGCAAGGATGAGAGGTGATACGTGCTGAACACTCGAGGCGACCAGAACGGCCCCCGTTCCGGCAGCGACGATGAGATGATAGAACCGTCCACCCCAGTAGCCCGCTTCGCTCCAGATACGGGTGCCAAAGCCAGCATCCTTGGCCAACTGGCTCATGCCTAAGCGTCTGACGCTCATGCTGCACACTCCCTGCCCGCCGGTTGATCACCTCACCCACAGGACCCTCTACTAATTTATCACAACCGGCGGGTGGTGACAATCGGTCTTGGACCTAAGTCTGGGCCTAGATTGGGACTTGGCAGGTTACCAGTGTGCAGTCGGCGATGTGCTTTGGCCAGGTTGCCTTTCTACGGGGAGGTCGGGGCGGTGATTCAGAGCAAGGTTGAGGTCGAGGCCGAGGCTGAGGTCGAGTAATCAAAAAATAGCCATCCCCTTTTCACTCAACCTCAGCCTCAGCCTCAGCCTCAGCCTCAGCCTTAGCCTCAGTGGCGTGTAGCAATCCCCTGGTATCATTTTGAGTGAGGTATACTTGGAGCTTATACCCACTCAAACCCATACAGCAATATCAGGAGGTGGAACGATGGCTAAAAAACGTTCACGCAAGCAGCAACGGTTGGAGCACCTCT
>JAJRXB010000176.1 GCA_024276515.1 Chloroflexota bacterium | reverse complement strand
GTATGAGGTGATAGCCGATGCCGACACGACTGCTGTAACGTTGACTATCGTCAAGTTGACCCCCGATGGCGAGTCAGTCCGGGCGCCGGTGCGGGTCCCCCTCCGCCGCCTGCGCTGGAAGTTGAGGGGATCTGCGGCAGATGAGTCAGAGCAGGCATGGACGGGCCGAATGATCAAGCGCCCCCTGGACGCGCTATTGCAGGCCGATTCACCCACCCTGTTGATCAATCTAGGCCAGGTTGGCCAGAGGCCGGATGCCGAGCACCTTCACCCCTTACAACTCACGGCCCAAGACTCGGAGCTTGACCGACAGATGACCCTTTACTTGACCGATGCCGAGGGCACCGAACTTCCCCATCGTGAGGTATTACCCCCGCAAGGCAACTGGCATCGCGGGGTGCAGCGGTTCGATCTGGTCGCGTTTCTGGACACCATCCGTCATAGCCGGGCGCCTGTGGTACGCTTTGAACTTGAGTGTCGTGGCCTGCCAGGGCAGGATGAGCCGGTGCGATTGCCGATTCTCAGCCTGACCCGGACGATGATGGTAGAGGATGTCAAAACTGAGAGCAGGTGGCTTGATAAACAACATTTGGTTATCAGACTGACCTGGCGGGAACCGGTCCGACTGCGTCATCGGCGTGTCCGTTTCTGGCCTCTGTGGCGTCCCTGGCTGCCTTTTTACGAGCGGCCCATCCCCGATGAAGCAGATGGAGAACTGAAGTTCCAGGTGCCGGTCAAGAAATTACCGCCGGGCAAGTACCGCCTGGAGTTCCTGGTGGTAGACCCTTGGGCACCCCCAGCCGTTCCCCAGAGACCGTCCGTTGATGCTCCTGGGACGGCGACAGTTGAGATGATTAGCCCCACCCGACGGCTGCAACAGATTGAGCGAGCCATCAAGCGACTGGGTCCACGTTTCAGCCTGCTCCTGGAACGCGCCCACATCCGGGCTCAGACTGGTCAATTGGAGGGCGCTCAAGCTGACCGGGAACAATGTTACGAACGGTTGGATCAGGCCACCATCCCCCAGATGTTAGCCTTGTGCGACTTGGTGCAACACAGCGGAGACAAACGGATGCTGAGCTTGTTGCAGATAAAGATGTTCGCCGTCAATCGGGTACAGCGATTACTGGATGAACGAGCGACAGGTGAAGTGACCTCAGCGCAATTTCAAACGTATCTCTCGCACATTCCCCGAACACGGTTGCTGGCAGTGGACACTTGCAAGATACTACTCCAAGTGGAGGACGAAACGGTACAGCTCTACGCCGTTCAGCAACTCATCCGCCACAGCGTCCCACTGGGGGTGAAAACGGTGCTGAACCGAGTCAAAGAGGCGACTCTCTCAGACGCCGACGCGATCTCTCTCCTGAAACTCAATCCAGACTTCACAATGGAATACCTGGAAGGGCGGCTGGACGACCCGGTTGTCATCCATCTCCTGGAAGCGCTCTCCGGCGAATTGGGGGACCGGGTGCCAGTCGTGCGTGTTGGGGGATGGGTTCGCTCTATTGCCGGCCGGGGACGCATCAAGCAAATTGAGGAGATAGAGACGGGACGCCGTGTTGAGCAGTTCATAAAAGGTCAGACCGGCCTTCGGCTGCACGTCGTTCTGCGCCCCCGATACGATGCCGACCCGGTGACCATCGAGATGCTGGAAGACCGCTATCGCCTCCAATTTGAGACAGCGCAAAAAGTATACAGATGCACTAAGAGTAAAGGTTGCTGCTTCATCAGCAGAGACGTAGACTTGCTGTGCGAAGATCACAACCGGGCATTCCACAACGGGAGGGGCCCCTGGTTCTTTGTTGAGCACAAGTCGCTCTTTCGATCCGTCCAGCCTCTTGAATACAGCGCCCGCGCGCCACGCAACATGCTGACGTAGTTCCGAACAGGAGTGCCGTATGACCAATCCATTACACCCACTGCAAACCACTGCCCTGATCCGGGATAGCTACCTGCGTTACCTGAAAACCACCTATCCTTTCCAGGACCGGGACCTGCGCGATCAGTTCTGGCGGGCATTGGAGGAGCCGGATATGGTGGTCAAAGGTCCTCTGCTGGAGACTTCACCCCCTTTCAAAACCGGACGCAGCATCGCCCAACTGATCGAAGACGGTATCCTGCATCCCGGCTTCCGTGAGATGTGTTCGGACGCGCTGCCTCTACACCGCCCTCTTTACCTGCACCAGGAACGGGCCATCGTCAAGGTAGTCCGGAATGGACGCAACCTGGTGGTCGCCACCGGCACCGGCAGCGGCAAAACCGAGACTTTTCTCATCCCCATCCTCGACCACCTGCTGCGCGAGCGCGAGGCCGGGACGTTGTCGCCCGGCGTGCGCGCCCTGCTCCTGTACCCGATGAATGCCCTGGCCAACGATCAACTCAAACGCCTGCGCCGGGTGTTGCGCCACTTCCCCGACATCACGTTTGGCCGCTACACCGGTGAGACTCAGGAAGGCGATGTTGAGGCCGAAAAGAGCTTCCGCGATCAATTCCCCCACGAACCGCTCCTGCCCAATGAGCTGATCAGCCGGACTCAGATGCGCGCGGCACCGCCCCACCTGCTGCTGACCAACTACGCCATGCTCGAGTATCTGCTCCTCCGCCCGCTGGACAACGAGTTCTTCGACGGCGAGACTGCCCGCTTCTGGCATTTCATCGTGCTGGACGAGGCACACGTGTACGATGGCGCTTCCGGCATCGAGATCGCCATGCTGCTCCGTCGCCTGAAGGACCGGGTGGTGGGGAGCCAGCCGGGTCGCCTGCGCTGCCTGGCCACCAGCGCCACGCTGGGACGGGGCGCGGAGGATTACCCCGACGTGGTGACCTTCGCCGGCGAGTTGTTCGGCGAGCCATTTGAGTGGGAGGCGGATGATCCCAATTGCCGGGACGTGGTCGAAGCCAGCCGCGTCCCTCCGGCCGACCTGGGCGCAGTCTGGGGTCAGGGGACGCCCGACTTGTACCCGGCCCTGGATGCCGACTTGGAGGTCGCTGCTCCGGTGACGGCATTGCTTGAGACGGCCGAGGCCCACCGCCTGCCGGCGAAGGTTATCGCCGAGGCGCGCCAGGCCGCTGAACGTTTTGCGGACGCTGACACGCAAACAGATGTCATCAACGCCTGCCTCCACGCTCTGCTGCGTGGGGACGGGCGTCTGCGTCGCCTGCAAGAGGCCTTGCGGCAGGAACCTCGCTTCCTCAATGCCCTGGCTGATGAGATCTTCCCCGACCAGGATGACGCCCAGGAACGATTGATCCACCTGGTCAACCTGGCCGTCCGCGCCCGGCCCGGCCCCGATGATCTGTCGCTGCTGCCGGCGCGTTACCACGTCTTTGCCCGGTCGCTGGAAGGGGCCTTCGCCTGCCTCAATGTTTCTGCTCACGCTGCTCCGACGGTCTCCGATGAACGGCTATTCCTCACCCGGCGCGAAGCCTGTCCCCACTGCCGGTCCCGGGTTTTCGAG
>JAJRXB010000175.1 GCA_024276515.1 Chloroflexota bacterium | reverse complement strand
TGCCAGCCACTTGTTTGAAGAGACGACGAGTGATAGGATAGAGTCGAGACGTCATGATGAAAATACCTCCTGAGGAAATGCTGTGGCATACCCTATTTTACCTCAGAGGCGACCCGTTTCAAATGGTTAATGTGCTAAATTATCCTACTGCGTAAGTACTGTCATTAAGGAAGCGCGGCAACACACTCTGGCGAAAGGAATGATTGAGATAATGAGATCGATGAAAGCGAAGGTGGCGGCTATTGTGCTGGCTTGGACAGTGGCGGCGGCCGCCGCCACGCCAGCGGCCAAATTGGCCGCGACCCACAAAGCCACCGAACTCGCAACAGCAGGAGACTGGATTTCCAGTAACCTGATCCCCGGGGACCCAAGTTTCGAAACCGGCCGGGGCGTCTGGCGCAACGGCTCTTTGGATGAGAGCACGGCGTTTGACGGCAAGCGCAGCCTGAAGGTCAGACGGGGAGTGCGCAGTTGGAAGATCTTCTTCCTGGAGCCGAACGTCCCTTACGTCTTCTCCTGCTATCTCAAGTCCGAGAAGCCGGGCGGTGTCTTCTTGTCGCTGCCCAAGACGAACTGGGCAGGCACAGCCGGCAAGCGCTGGGTCGAGATGGACACACGCTGGAAGCGATACGAACTGAAGATCCCGGCCGGAGACAGACGCCAATCGGCTTGGCTGGCGGTTGAGGGCGCTTCGGGGAATTTCTGGTTGGACGCCTGCCAGTTGGAGAAGGGGGAGGAGATGACCCCCTATCGGGCAGCGGAGCCGGTGAGCGTTGCGGAGAAGATAGAATCCCCAGTCGCTGGCAAGGTTTTCTACCCGGGTGAGCCGGTAAAAATCACCTTCAGTCTCTTCAATCACAGAAACGAGAAGACGGTAGTCACGCTTTCGTACAAGGTGAGGGACTACTATCACACCGTGGTACAGGCCGGGAGAGTACCCGTGGCGTTAGGCCCGAAAGAGGGCTTGAACCGCACGGTGCTGTTGGATGAACTCGCCAAGAAGGGGTTCTATGTAATCAAGTACGGGATCGCGGGTGCAGGTGGCCCGATCGCGGAGCACACGGCCTCATTCTGTATCGTGGCGCATCCGTTGCCCTATTCCTCCGAGGATGGTTCGCTGTTTGGGCTGAGCAGTGTGGCTTCGGGCCGGGTTCCGGCCGCCGCCAGGATTGGCGTGAAGTGGACGGAAGTTCATTTCTACTGGTCCCGGATTGAAAAAGAGAAAGGGCGGCTGGACGAGGAAGCGCTCGCCAGCTCGGAAAGGCGGGTTGAAAGGCTGCTCAACCTCGGAATCAACGTCATGGGGCGCATAAGCCGAACCCCGAAATGGGCGGGCGAATATGACGACCCGCTGAACCGGGCGTTGATCAAGGAGGAAGCACTCCCCTTTTACGAGGAGTTCGTGTACCGGATCGTGACCCGGAACAAAGACAAGATCCACTTCTGGCTCAACTGGGGCGGCGAGGATGATTTGAGCGTCAAACGATACGCGGAGAAGATGGGCAAGCCGCAGGAGTGGGTGATGGAACGCTTCGCGAAGATCATGCGGGCGGGCTACCGCGGCGCCAAACGGGCGGACCCCACCTGTGAGTATGGCGCAGGCGGGCAACCCTCCGGAGTGGACTGTAGCCAGGGCTATCCCTTCACCCAGCGCATGCTGGCGCTTGGGGGCGAGTGGAACGACATGCTCGGAATCGACTGCTACACCTGGCCGCGTTCCTTCAAGGAAGGGGCGAAGGTCCAGAGCCCGGAGGAACTGGGATTCACAAAGGTTCTGGAAGAGGCGGTGCGCATGGCCGGGGAGAGGCGGTGTTTCATAGCAGAATATGGGTTTGCGGTCGCGATGGACGAACCGATGGATGGACGCTCCAGCAGGATGCACGCCGATTACATGGCCCGTTCCTTTCTGTTGGCGGCGAGCGTTCCGCGCATCAAGCATTTGCTCTGGTTTGCCTGCTGGCCATGCGTTGAAGGGGGGGCTTCCTACGACATGTGGCGATGGCCGAATCCCTTGCCGGTGGTGCCGGCCTATTCGGCCCTGGCCCAGGTGCTCACCGGCGCCCGCAACCCCCGGGAGTTGCCTCTGGGCGGAGTGGTCAAAGGCCACTGCTTCGAGAAGAAAACAGGCAGTCTGGCCGCCCTGTGGGTGCCCGCCAATAAGGAAGTCGGCATCGAGCTCGGCCAAACGGCAAAGGTCCGGGTGCTGGACATCATGGGCAACGACGTGCAGCCCGACGGCGGCAAACTGAACCTCAGCGGCAGCCCTCTGTACCTTCTTTCCGAAATGCCGGCGTCCGCACTCGCCCAGGTCGTCACGGAAGCCGTCATTGATCTGCAACCCGTCGTTGTGGCACTCCAGATTGCCGATCTGA
>JAJRXB010000174.1 GCA_024276515.1 Chloroflexota bacterium | reverse complement strand
GCTGAGACCGCTGACAACTCTGAGATCGCTGAGGGGCGGTGGGCCTTTCAGCGTTTTCATCCTGTTCGGCGGCCTCAGCGGTTCCAATGCGCTCAACTCGCCATAGAACTGGAGTGTACCTCTGTACCTCCGTACCGTTGACTTTCCTACAACTGGCGGGTAAAATGTTAGGAAGGGAGAAGATTGAGTAGCGACGATGCCAGAACTGCCTGAGGTCGAGACGATTGTTCGCCGGCTGCGCGAGCCTTTGATTGGGCGCGCCTTTACCGGCGTCCACGTGGGCTGGGAGCGGACGGTTGGGACGCCGGTCGAGGAGTTGAAGCGGCGTCTGCCCGGCCAGCGCATCGAGGGCATCCGTCGGCGAGGCAAATATCTCGTCTTCCGGCTTTCGGGGGGAGATAGTCTCATCGTCCACCTCAAGATGACGGGGGACCTGGAGGTGTTGCCGGTCACCGATCCGCCCCGCCGGCACGACCGCCTGGTCTTCGACCTGGACAACGGTCGTCAGCTTCGCTTCCGCGACCCGCGCAAGTTTGGGCGCGTGTATCTGACCGACGACCCGGCCCAGGTGTTGGGTCGGCTGGGCCCTGAGCCATTGGACGCCGCCTTCACCGAGGAGGACTTTCTGGCCTTGTTCAATCGTCGCTCGGCGCGGATCAAGTCGCTGTTGCTCAACCAGGAATTCATCGCTGGCCTGGGCAATATCTACGCCGACGAGGCGCTCTTTTTGGCGGGCATCCATCCGGGGCGCCGGGCCGACACGCTCCGGGAAGAGGAAAAGCGTCGTCTGTACCGGGCTATCCGGCAGGTGTTGCACGTCGCTATCGAGCATGGAGGGTCGAGTCTGGCCGACGAGGCGTATCGGGGAGGACGGTACCAGGAGCGTTTTTGGGTCTACGGTCGGGCGGGGCGGCCTTGCCCTGCGTGTGGGGCCCCAATTCAGCGCATCCGGTTGAGTCAGCGGTCGGCTCATTTTTGCCCCAATTGTCAGCCAAACGACCAATTACAGAATGTAGTGTGAGAAACCCTGGTTTCGCAGTCGGAAGGGAAGGTAGCCTATGGGAAACCTGGGCTCGCTGGAGCCAGAGGCACTGTTTCAGTTGTTTGTGGGATCGCTTTCCTGCGCCTTTATTATTTTCTTACTCACCATTAGTTATATTTTGATAGCCCGTTCGAGCAAGAGAGCGAGGAAGCGAACGAATCTGGGCGCAACCATCTCCAGTTCTCGGCGGGCTGAGCCGGGCCGCCGGTATCCGTCGCTTTCTGAGCGCACGGCGAGGTCGGGGTCTCCGGTGTTACCGGGACCAACGACGTCACTGCCGATGGAGGGGGGGCTGGCGGAAGGAGATAGGCTGTCGCCTGTTGACATGGGTGCCCGGTTGGCAGGGCTTGGGCGAGAGGCATGGCTGGAAGAGTCGCCGCTCCCCTCTCCTGCTACGCCGCCGGTCGAGGAGTCGACGAGACCTCACGGAAAAGAGATCCTGCGAGTGGTGCGTGACCCGTCTACGGGGGAGGTCTGGACCAAAGTGGCGGGGGTGCGCTATCGAGGTCTGAACGACATCCGTGACAGAGCGGTGGGCGAGCGGGTGCTGGCAGCCATCACGCACTTTTTGCGGTTCAGCGGGGGGTTGGTGGCTACCGACCAGGGGGTGGAGAAGCTCAATCTTCCGCCGTGCGATGCGGTGAAAGTGCCGATTGCCGTCGGGGTGCTCTCGGACGCTCGCGAGCCCGGTGAGATACTGCGCCTGATCAGCAATCCCGATCAGGGTGAATTCTGTGTTCACATAGTTGAACGTTGCTATCACCGACTCGTTGAGGTGGCCGACCAGGCGGTCGGGCAGTCCATTCTGGAGACGATCACCTATCTATTGCAGTTCAGCAACGGCCGGCTGGCCACCAACGATGGCCTGGGAACGGTGCCGGTTCCGTCCTTCAGCGGTAAAGCGCGCATCCCGCTTCCCCCGCCCTCCACGCCGAGCTTTGACGCCCAGCAAGCGGCTGATTCTGCTTCTGTGTCTCCCGGCCCGAGTCTTGATTCGCAGCAATCGGCCACGCCTGCGTCGCTCAGGGAGCAGGAACTTTTTTTGCGACAACTGATGAGCCAGAGTATCCCTCTGCCGGAGGAGCCTGTTGAGCGCCCCGGCCTGTTGGGTGGTCTTCGCCGGAAGCGGAAGAAGCCATCGGACGAGCCGTTGCCCACGTTGAACCTGGTGGAAGAGATCAATTGCATCTTTCAGAGCAAGCTGGCTCTTTCGCCCCTGTCCAAGACGGACGCCGAGATAGAAACAGACCCCGATGGCGGCATTCGCATCCGGGTGGGGACGGCTTATTACGACACGCCCGACGATGTGCCCGATGCGAATCTGCGCCATATGCTCAAGCTTTCTATCGCCGAGTGGGAGCAAAGCTGACCGGGCGGTGAGATCGCCGGTGCGATTATAAGGGGCGAACCTATGTGTTCGCCCCTGCTGATTCGGATAAAATCGTCTAAAGGGTTCAGCCCGCTGAACAGTTACAAATCGTCTACTTGAACTTGATCGGCTCCAGCCGCATTTTTTCCCCTGTGTCTCGCAGCCGGGCTACCGGCGTTTGTTTGTCGTGTGCAGAGATGATCAGCGCATCTCGCTCCACTGCCCAGCGTTGCCAGCGACGTTTGGTTTCGATGGTCTCCAGTGGCTCCACGTCGTAGGCGGTGACCCACGCCAGCCGCTCGAAGTGGACGGCCAGGGTAGCCATGTCCCCGGTGAAGAAGGCCGTCTCCCCTTCTGATTCGATGACCACGCTTTGATGGGAGCGAGTGTGGCCCCGCGTCACCACGGTCCGCACGTCGGCGGTGACGCGCGTGTCACCGTTCAGCAGACGGAGCTGTCCCGTCGCTTGCAGCGGCAGAAAATTCTGGGGCAGGTAGGTGGCGCGGGTCCGTTCGTTGGGGAAGGCGGCGTCGGCCCATTCCAATCGTTGAATCCAGTACTCGGCGTTGGGGAAGGTGGGCACTACTTCGTCGCCCTCGAAGCGGGTGTTGCCGCCACAGTGATCGGCGTGCAGGTGGGTGTTGACGACGACGTCAATCGCCTCTGTCGTGACGCCCACGCGCGCCAGTGCCTCAACCAATCCTCCGTTGGCCCGATCGAGGCCAAAGATGTGTCGCTGTTTGTCGGTGAGCTTGTCGCCCAGACCGGTGTCTATCAGAATGTTCTTGCCCTGGGAATGGATGAGCAGGCAGTAAAGGTTCATGGGCACGCGGTTGAATTCATCGGGCGGCAGGAGTTTTTCCCACACCACCCGGGGCACCAACCCAAAGGCTCCGCCGCCGTCGAACCAGGCGGCGCCATCGTTTATCAGGTGAATTTCAACGCGACCGATTTGCATTTCAACACTCGGCAACCCCGGCAGGTTATGGGGGTAGAATTGTGCTGGAGCAGACGGGAGGTAATGCCTGGTGAAACCACCTGGCCAGACGTTGCCGCTCGGCCTCGGGCAAAAAGGCGGACTCGGCGGCGGTCAGGATCATCTGCCGGATGACGCGCAGTGGAATGCCGATGCCCCGTAACGCAACCAGGTATTCGTCGGTGAGGGTGGTGTTTGAGATGCTGGGGTCGTCGGTGTTGATGGTGACGGGGATGCCCACTTGCTGGTAGGCCCACAGCGGGTGCTGCCCCAGTTTAGAGATGACCCCTGTCTGCAAGTTGCTGGTCGGACACATTTCCAGGGTGACGTTGTGTTTGATCACCAGGTCCATCACCGCCAGGTCTTCCATGGCCCGCACGCCGTGGCCAATGCGGTCGGCCCCCAGCAGTTCGATGGCGTCGCGTATGTTGCTGGCGGGTCCCGCTTCGGCGGCGTGAACGGTGACGTGCAGGCCCTGGGCTTTGGCCCATTGAAAGATCTTGGCAAAGCGCTGTGCCGGGTAGGTTATCTCGTCGCCGGCCAGGTCAAGTCCGACGAAGCCTTGATTTTGGAAGGCTGCGGCCACCTCGGCGACCTGGCGGGCGACGGCGACGCTCTCATCGCGCCCAATTTGGGCGATGAGGCGCACGCGAATGTCGTGGTCTCGTTGGGCCTTGTCTACTGCTGAAACGACCCAATCGGCCACTTCTTCGTAGCTAAATCCCTGCACTTTGGCCAGAGCCACCGGATTGAAGCGTAGTTCCAGATATTTAACGTTGTCGGTGGCCGCGTCGGCCACGGCTTCGTAGGCTATCCGCATCACCGCTTCTCGTGTCGAGTAAAAGCGGCGCAGCAGCTTGAACTTGGAGAGAAACCCCTGGAAATCGGGAGGGTCGTCGACGATCTGCACGTAGGGGCGCAATTCTTCCAGGTCCCAACTGGGCAGATCCACACCATGCTCCCGGGCGATTTCCGCCAACGTCGAAAGACGCAAGCTTCCCTCCAGATGCCGGTGCAGATCAATTTTGGGCCAGGCGGCCAGCATAGAGCGCATATTACGCTGGTGCGCGGGTATTGCTTCTTGCATTTGGTCGGCACGTGCAGTCATCAATATCAAATGTCAAGCCTTGCCCGGCGCTGCTGATGAAGATTAAGAAAATAAGCGAGTAACGCCTGGGCCGGTGATTGCTGAGGATAAATCCTCAGGCTGAAAGGGAAAGCCAGCTAAAGCAGGCTAAACCTCTGTGACTCTCTGTGAACATAGGGCGCTTTTAGCGTCCTTGAGCTATTAGCCTGGAGCTTTAGCTCGAGGCGACTGGCGGCTTGTATGCCGAAATGATTTCTTAAACATCATAAGCACCGGGCTGGAAGCTGTAGGTGCGAGCTGTGATTGGGGGCTGGAGCCATCAGCCGTCGGCAGGGATGGGCAGGATGAAGGAGAAGGTGCTGCCGACTCCTACCTCGCTCTCGACGATGACCTGGCCGCCGTGGGATTCCACAATGGTCTTGACGATGGCCAGGCCCAGGCCGGTGCCTCCGTAGCGGCGCGTCATCGACCCATCTACCTGGTAAAAGCGGTCGAAGATGCGGTCCAGCTTGTCGGCGGGGATGCCGATGCCCTGGTCTCCTACGTCGGCGCGCACAAAGTTGCCGTCGCGCGATACCCGGACGGTGATGGTGCCGCCGGCAGCGCTGAATTTGATGGCATTCCCCAGGAGATTGTCGAACACCTGGCCCAATCGGCCTGGGTCGGCCTGCACCAAAGGCAGGTCGTCGGTCACTTCCAATTTTATATCCAGGTTGGCTTTCCTGGCCGTTACGGCGGCCCCTTTTATTGAATGGGTGGCCACTTCGGCCAGCGAGACGGGCTCAAACTTCAGTGAGCCCATCTCGACCTGTTCCAGGGAGATTATGTCGTTCACCAGGCGGATCATTGCCTCGGTGCGCTGGTCCACGATGTCGAGGGCCTGTCGCAGGTCGTCGCTGATTTCGCCCATTGCTTCTTCGAGGATGAGTTGCACGTAGCCCTTGATGAAGGTCAGCGGTGTGCGTAGCTCGTGCGAGATGTTTTGCACGAATTCGGTTTTAAGCCGGTTGAGCTCGCGCAACTCGTCCAGCGTTCGCTCCAGTTTTATGGCCCGGTCACGGAGACTGCGCAGCAGGCGGGCATTTTCGATGGCGACGGAAACCTGGGCAGCGGCGATGGTCAGCAGTCGTCCTTCGGCGGGGCCAAAGGCGTTGGGATTGCGGTCGTCTATGCTCAGGGTGCCGATGGGGGCGTTTTTGGTGATGAGCGGAACGACGAGCAGGGATTGAATTGAGGTCCCCTCGGTGGCCTTTAGGGATCTCACGTCGCGCAGGTTCACCGGGCGGCGTTCGCGCAACGCCTGGCGGGAGACTCGCCCGATGAGTGCCAGATCGGCGGTCTCGTGTTCTCGACGCCGCCAGCCGCTAGAGGCTTTGAGTGTCAGGTCGCCGGTCTGAGAGTCGTGCAGATACAAGCAGCATCCCTGGCAGCCCAGGGCATGGTTGAGGACGGTGACGGTCACTTCCAGGATGCGATCCAAATCCAAAACGGTCGTCACCTGGTTGGCCAGGGTGTAGAGTGTGGAGACTTCGGCCAG
Source organism: Chloroflexota bacterium (assembly GCA_024276515.1). Taxonomy (GTDB): domain Bacteria; phylum Chloroflexota; class Anaerolineae; order 4572-78; family NAK82; genus JAJRXB01. The sequence continues at coordinate 5,237 of JAJRXB010000174.1, read as the reverse complement.
TCGCTGGCTGGTCTCCTCGTGCAGACGGGCCTTTTCGATGGCGATGGCTGCCATTCTGGCAAAGGCCGACAGCAGCGCCTCGTCGGCGTGGGTGAAGTGTGGCTGGTTTTGCTTGTTGGCGACTTCCAGCACGCCGATGAGTTCGTTTTGTACTGTCAACGGCACGCCCAACGTGCAACGCACCTGGTCGGAGAGGTGAGAGATCTTCAGGAAGCGGGGGTCGTTTTGGGCGTCGTCAACGCGAAGGGTCTGGCGTGTTTTGGCGATCTGGCCCACGGTGCCCTGGCCTGGCTCAAAGACCAATTGATCGAGTTCGTCCTCGCGGAGGCTGTTGTAGGTAGCATAGGGCAGCAAACGTTGTCTGTCGCCGTCGAGCAGGTAGACGATGGCCTGTTCGGCGTCGAGGGTGGTGCTCACTCGTTTCACAATGGTGTCTAGAACTGGCTTCAGCTCCAGGGTGGTGACTGCGCGGCTGGTGTCGAGCAGGGCCGACATCTCGGCGAGCCGGCGTTGCAATTCGTTGAAGAGGCGGACGTTTTCGATGACCACAGCCGCCGAGGAAGCGATGAACTCGATGAGAACTTCGTCGTTGCGGGTGAAGGGGCGGCCGTCTAGCCGGTTGATGATTTCGATCACGCCCAAGACTCGATCATTTCTCTGGGTTTGGTGGATGCTGCGTGAGTATTTTGCGATTCTGAGGGGAGCAGCGATGAGTGAGCGCGTATTAAAATCGAGGGCCTGGTCAATGCCGGGGAAGTGTCGAGGATCGGCTGCTACGTCGTTCACTCGCACCGTCTGATTGTGTTTCACGGCCCATCCGGCAATGCCCTGACCGATTTCCAGTGTGTGGTGTCTGATCTGGTCAATGTGGGTGCCAGATGCGACTTTAAAGTGCAGTTGCCCTCTCTCAACCAGCATAAGTGAGGCGGCTTCAACCTGAAAAAGGGCGCTCACGCGCTGAATGATGGCGTCGAGGGTGTCCATGAGCTGGCCGGGCGAGGCAAGGAGCACGCCGATCTGGTTCAGGGCAGACAGTTCGGCCATGTGCTGGTCTCGTTCTTCCAGAAGCGCGGCGTTCTCAACCGCTATTGCCGCGTAGCCGGCCAGGGCTTGGAGCAAGGTTACGTCGTGGTGGGTAAATGCGCCGCAAACGTCGCTTTGCACGGCCAGAATTCCCACGACTCGGTCGCTGGCGATCAGGGGCACTGCCAGTTCGGACTTGACGTCGGGTCGGTGGCGGGAGCGCGGGTCCTGGGCGGAACCGGTTACGTCGTTGATCATCGCCGGCTCGCCGCTGGCGGCGACGGCGCCGACGAGCCCTCCCCTGCGAAGGCTTTGCGGCTCGTTGCCAACGTTAAATCGCTCGATCGGGGGGTGGTCAACGCTGGCACGCAGGACGAGCTGGGTTTCGTCGTCGTTCAGCAGAAAGACGTCGGCGTAAGGGTAGTGAAACTCTTGGTGCAGGAGATTCACCAGATAGCTCAGCAATGCGTCCAGGTCTTTGGCCGCCGCTGCCCGTTGCCCAACCTGCACGATGGCCTGCAATTGTTTGGCATACCACGATTCTGCTTTTGTCCCTTGAGGGGCTTTTGTCCCTTGAGGGGCTTTTGTCCCTTGAGGGGCTTTTGTCCCTTTGGGGGAGGGGGGACCGGCAGGCAGGCGGGGACCTGTCTCTTCGCCGTCTGTGGACGACGCTGTCTGAGGTGTCTCGTTCGCCTTCGAGCGGGTCACAGAGGTTTCGCTCTTTGCAAAGACTTTGGCCCCGTGGGGGGCTTTGCTGTGGATGTTGTGGCGTCTTGATACGGGATGCGGGTGCTCCGCTGTCGCCATTTGATCATCCATCCCGCTCAGTCAGCAGCCAGCTCCAATAACGCCACGTCACGACCAGGCCGATGGTGACCCCTATAGCCATTGGCAGGTGATATGTGACCAGATAGAAGAGGGGGGTATGGAGCCAGCGGTAGCTGGTCTGCTCGGCAAGTGACGTGCCAATTCGCAAGAACTGAGAGACGAGGGCAACTCCCACGAAACCCATTCCCACCCAGAACCAACGATAATAGGGGGGCATTCGGGTAACGGCGCCCAGTTTTTCGCTGAGTCGAGCCAGGATGAAAAAGAGAAATATGATGGCGATGGTGCCCAGGGGGCTCAGGACGGTGAAGACCCCGCTCATTAACGGCCTCCGGTCATCAGGTTCAACAGAAAGTAACCCAGCCCACAAACCATCGCGCCGCCAACGGCTCGACTGAGGTCGGCCAGTGGATCGCCCACAAAATCGCCAATGAAAAAATAGCGCAAGGCACTGCCCATAAAGAGCAACATAGGCAGCAGAAAGAGTGGATAATACGATTGGCGCGAAGATTTGCGTTCGAAGAAGCGGGCGATGGCGAATAGAAAGAACAGGAGAATTGAGACGTTTCCCCAAGTGTAAAGGGTTAGGATGTTACTGAGGAGCGACGGGTCGGGCATACCGATGGGCCCCCTTTGGGGAGAATGGCGACGATTCAATTCTATTGCTTAACGAAGGCTTCGACGAACGAGTCGGCCATGCGGCGCGGGCTGCCACTCATAATGCCCTCGCGGCCTTCAAACTTGGACCGAACTTCGACGCCGTGGCCGGTGATTTCGAATTGGCGGATATCCTTTTCGTGGTCGCTACCTCGCATTTTAAGGACCAGCAGTGCTTTGCGAATGGAGCTCTCGATTTCCACGTATCGCAGCAGCACGTAGGTATCAACCACAAAGGCGATGTTGCTATCTCCTTCGGGTGCTTCGCCCAGCAGGGCCGGGCTCTCGCGGGTCAGCAGACAGGTGAGTCCCTCTCGCTTCAGTCCGTTGATGAAACTATATTCCAACGAGCGCAGCTCTACGGGGTCCTGGGCGAGACGTTCGAAGTGGGTGATACTGTCGACCAGCACGCGGCGCGCTCCCATTTGGGCCACGTATGTTTCGATCATCCCTCCCACGCTCTCCACGTCGAGGCGGGTGACTTCGGGGCTGGTCATAATAACTTTGAGTTTGCCTTCTTTCTCCAACTGTTCAAAGTCCCAGCCAAAGGCGGCCGCGTCGTGATAATACTGCTGGGGGAATTCCTCAAAGGTGATGATCAGCCCTGGCTCGTTGAATTGGGTGATGCCGGTATAAATAAATTGCATACCGATGGTCGTTTTGCCGGTGCCCGGTGCCCCTTCAATCAGATTGGCGGTTTGGGGCAGGAATCCACCGGATAGCATTTCATCCAGACCTTTGATGCCGGTCTTAACGCGATCCATTCATTGACCTCCCGGTTACAATACCCGCTGATTCAGCCTAACCCGGCCAGCCGCTGGCAGGCATTGCGGTTCGTTGGTTAGTGTCTATCCCACAGAATCGCTTTTATGGCTTTTGCATCTCAATCGTCGCCGCTGTAGGTCCTCTTTCCCCGACGGGGACCTACAGGTGGGATAGGGGAAGTGCAGCGGCTGGCGTAAAGATGGCGCGCTTTGCCTTTGCTGGCATAGTCTCTTAGCGCATCCCCCGGATGATGTGGTAAACCGCCTTAACCCGGAAGTGGCGGTCTTCGCAAGCCAAAATGAAGCGATTTACCAATTCGCGCATATCCTCGTTGTTGGCCAGGGAGTAGATGAATGTTCCTTGCACCTCCCGTTTCTCCATCACGCCGTTTTCCACCATGTCTTCCAACTCTGGCTTTACGGCAGCAGCATTTCGACCGGCGTATTTGGCGATGTTCTCTACCGTATCGGCCGTGTTTGGGTTTTCGTAAAAGAAGCGGACCAGGTCCCACTTGATGAATGAGTTGATCTTCGTCTTGACAAAATCGAGCAATTGTGGGTCCATGTCGTTCATCAGGCGGGCAGTGAAGTCATCCCCATTTGCAACCAATGTTGTCTCGCCTCCTTTCCGAGGAGGATATGCCGATTAGGGCGTGGTTGGCATATTTTAGCACATAATTCAAAAAAATCAATGGGTTAGCGCCGCCGCCTTCGACGAGATTTGGCCGGTCGCTTGCCGCCGGCCGACCGAGGCGCGGCTTTGGCCCCGGCTGGCTGTTTGGCGCTCATGTCTTGTCGCATGTGGCAATGTTTATATTTTTTGCCGCTGCCGCACCAGCATGGGGCATTGCGACCGAGACGCTTCTCGCTGCGGACCGGCCGGCGCGCCCCGTCGCCGTCTCCGCTGCTGCTGGGGTGCACGGCCCGCATCTGTCGGGGTTGGGGTGCGGTTGCCACCTGGGCGCGATAGATGGCGTGCACGATGTCGTGTTGGATGGTTCCCAGCAGTTGGTTATACATTTCGTGGGCTTCGCGCTTAAAGGCTACCAGCGGGTCTTGTTGACCAAACGCCCGCAGGCCAATCCCCTCGCGCAACACGTCCAGGCTGGTGAGGTGGCGCACCCACAGATTGTCCACCACGCGGAGCATAATCCAACGCTCGAGCTGGCGCATCGTCTCTGAGCCTAGAGCCTGTTCCTTCTCCTCGTAAAGGCGCTCGGCCAGGGTGAGCAATTCCTCTTCGATCTCGTCGGGGTCCATCTTCCGCCAGCGGCTGGCCGTCATGGTGGCCGGCAGTGGCAGGATGGCGCGGACGGCGTTGTGCAGGGTGACAAAGTCCCACTCGTCGGGGTCTTCGGAAGCGGTGGCGGCGGCGACCAGCCGGTGTAGCTCGTCCCTCACCATCGTCATAATGGTGTCGCGCAGGTTGGGGCTGGCAAGGATGCGACGGCGCTGGGCGTAGATCACCTCGCGCTGCTGGTTGACCACGTTGTCGTATTCCAGCAGGTGTTTGCGGATGTCGAAGTTGTAGCCTTCGACCCGGGTCTGGGCGCTCTCGATGGATTTGTTCACCAGGCCGGCTTCGATGGGAATGTCGTCTTCGACGCCCAGGCTTTCCATCAGGCTGGCGACCCGCTGCCCGCCAAAGCGGCGCATCAGGTCGTCTTGCAGCGACAGGTAAAAGCGGCTGGAGCCGGGGTCTCCCTGGCGACCGGCGCGACCGCGCAACTGGTTGTCGATGCGGCGTGCTTCGTGGCGTTCGGTGCCGATGACGTGCAGCCCACCCAGTTCCAACACTTTTGCCTTGTTTTGCTCGCACAGGGTGTGCTTTTCGGCCAGCACCTGGGCCCAGCGGGTGGGATACTTTTGGGTGGGGTCCTGGCCGCGTCGCAGCATGTCGAGGGCGTCGTTCCAGGCCAGGCTGGGAATTTCGGTCAGGTCTATTCCCTCTTTGCGGAGCTGGTC
>JAJRXB010000173.1 GCA_024276515.1 Chloroflexota bacterium | reverse complement strand
CATCATTCTCAGCCTGTTCCGCTGGAAGGGCTGGCAGAACATCGCCGATGCATTTCGATACTACGCAGCCTGCTTCCGGCGCTCCCTGGAACTCGTCGGCGCGTCCCCAGGCGGACTTTGACAGAGCCCTACCCAAACATCATCAACGCTTGACGGGGAGACTACCCGCTTTGACGAGGGCGCTTTTTACGCGAAATTTACGCCCTACCCCACACAGCCGCTTGACAGTTGGGCCGAACCGTGGTTCACTAAATTTGTCTGTGATGTCATTGTCCGGGGCTGGCTGCGGCGAGAGGCCGTGCCAGGTTTTCCCGGCGGGGAGTTGAATCTTATGGGCATTGCCAAAGCATCTATTCTCGTCGTGGACGACGAACCTCATATGCGAGATATGATGACGATGGTGCTCACCAACGACGGATTCCGGGTGGACGCAATAGCCGATGGCCGGGAAGCTATAGCCCGACTGGCCGAGAATCGCTACGACCTGGTCGTTTGCGATTTGATGATGCCCGACGTGGACGGCCTCGAGGTGCTCGCCCAGGTCAAAACTCGCGCGCCGGATGCCTTATTCATTTTGATCACCGCCCACGCTTCCGTTGAGTCGGCGGTTGCGGCTCTGCGGCAGGGAGCCTACGACTACCTTCTGAAGCCCTTCGACATGGACGAGCTGAGCCTGACCGTGAAACGAGCACTCTCCCATCGCCAGTTGGTGCTGGAGAATATGAATCTTTCTGCCGCGTTGCTGCACCAGCTTCGAGCCAGAGATGCCCTCTTCGGCGTCAGCCAGCGCATCGTCACCGCCCTCGACCAGCAAGAGGTGCTGAAATCCATCCTGGAAGCAACCCTCAATACCATCCCCCAGGCGGACCTGGTCGTGATTCACCACTATCCCACGGCCGAGTCTGGCCTGGCTTCCGTTTCGCTGCGAGCCGACGACGCTCAGCGGGATAGCCAGGGGATGGCACCGGCAGCGGCCATTGACGAAACGCTCATACAGGAAGCGATACGTCGCCAGACATCCCTTTACCTGCCGGAACACGTCCACGGCCCCGACGACTCGTGTGGCACGTTGATGGTACTGCCTATGCTTTTAGCCAACACTGTGATGGGCACCTTGAGCGTCGTCAGCGAGCAACCCCACGCCTTTAGCGACGATCAACAACAGCTTATGGCTATGTTGGCCAACCAGGCGGCCATCGCCTTGCAAAACGCCCGGCTTTATGCCGAGGCGCGTCGTATTGACGAATTGGAAGCTCTGCGCGACGCCGGCCAGGCAATCAGCCAAACCCTCGACCTGCAACAGACGTTGACTACCACCATCTCCAGTGCATGCAAACTGACCGGCGCTTCGATGGGCGAAATCTACTTGCGCGAACCGACTCATCAGCGCCCCGACTCTGACGTCACCCTCACCCGCTACCTCGCCGGCATCTCGCCCTCTTCTGCACCCACCGAGGGAGACTCGCCGCCGACCGAGGCCGACCGGCGGCGAGCTGAAATTGCCACTCAGGTGGCAAGCAACCGCCGGCCCATCCTCATCCCCAACCTGACCGCCGACGAGGAGGCGTCGGACACGGCCCATCATCCGCGCGCATATTTGGCGGTACCTCTGGTCGCCGGCGACACGTTGGTCGGCGTTTTGGGAGTGGTCAGTGACCGCCCCGATTCCTTCACCACCGACGACCTGCGCCTGATGCAGGTCATCGCCGGCCAGGCAGCCACGGCCATCGAAAATGCCCGGCTCTTCGAGGAAGTCGAGCGCCGTTGGGAGCAGACCGAAGCACTGCGGACCATCAGCCAAAGCATCATCACCACCCTCGACCTGAATCAGGTGCTCGAGCTGGTGGTTCGTTCGGTGACCGCCACCATCCCGGTCGCTGCTCGCAGCGCCCTTTACCTCCTCGATCAGTCCAGCGGCGAATTTACGCTGGAGGCTTCGGCCAGCCGCCGCAAGAGCCGGCCGGCGCACGACATTGAAGAAGCCCGCGACCGGGTCATCCGCCTGGCAACGGGCCAGCACATAATCGCTTATGAACCAAACGTCATCGGCCAGGACGGCGTGTGGTCCCTGCTGGCCGCACCGCTCAAAATCGGCGACACCATCATCGGCGCCATTTGTCTGGAGAGTCCCTACGCCGAAGCCTTCTCCTCCGACGATCAAACCTTGTTGAGCGCGTTTGCCAGCCAGGCATCTATCGCCATTCAAAACGCCAGTCTGTTCAGAGACCTGTCGTCGGCCTACGTGGACCTGGCCAGCAGCCGCGAGGAGATTTTACGCAGCCGTAACACGCTGCAAGCTCTCTTCGATGGGATCACCGATGGCCTTTACATCGTCAATCAAGATATGGAGATCATCGCCATCAACCAGGCAGAGGCACAGCGGCTGGGAGTATCCCCCACCCGCCTTCAGGGCATGGTGTGCGACGAGTCTCTTTGGGGAGAGGCTGCAGGGGAATTGCGCCGGCTGGTACAGCTTTCGCTGATGAACGAGCAGGAGCAAAGCTGGCCTAGCCAGGCCAGCACACCCAACCGGGGCCCCTTTGCAGACCGGGATGTTCACATCTACCCCATCATCAGCACGAGGGGCCCGGCCCGACGAGCCATCATCTTTGCTCAGGACGTTTCGGAGATGCGCCAGTTGCAGGCGTCTCTTTTCCGTTCTGCCAACCTGGTCGCTATTGGTCAGTTGGCTGCCAGCATCGCGCACGAAATCAACAATCCCCTCACCGTGACCATCGGCAATGCCCAGCTTTTGCAATTAGATATAGACAAATCGGATCCAAGGTACGAACTGACCGAACGCATCGTGCAATCGGGCATGCGGATGCGCCGTATCGTCCAGAATCTCCTCGATTTTTCCAACCAGGAGAGTTACCAGTTTGCCTGGGTAGAACTGGATGAGACGGTGGAAGGGGCGCTCATGCTCATCGCTCATCCGTTGCGCAAGGACAACATCCGGGTTTTGAAAGAAATGCAAGGGCTGCCGAGGGTCTACGCCAGCGCCAATCACCTCAAGCTGGTTTGGATGAATCTGTTGCTCAACGCCCGCGACGCCATTCACGCCCGCAACGGTGAAGGGGAGATTCGCATCAAAGCCGAGAGTTTGGGTGACAACGTGCGCATTTGCATTACCGACAACGGGGGCGGCATTCCGCCCGATCACTTTGAGCACTTATTTCGCCCCTTCTTCACCACCAAACCGCCGGGCAAGGGACTGGGCCTGGGCCTTTACACGTGCCATACCATCGTCAGCCGTCACCAGGGTCAGATACACGTCGAGAGCCAGGCCGGTCAGGGCACAACCGTGTGCGTGACTCTGCCAATTCAGCAGACGATGGAGAGCGAAATCGCGGCTATGGAAGGGTAAGAAACAACCGGCCTCTGGCGGATTTTGCGATACCCCTCAAGAATGGATCGACCCGGCCATCACCCCTTTCGGGGCTTTTCAAAGAATTAACCCAGGTGACAGTCACCTCTTCTTACCGTTTTTGCCAACGTGTCGTGCCGAACAAGGTGACTGTCACCTTGCTCGCGCTAGAACGTTGAAAAGCCCTGTTACCCCTTTTTAGCTATTGAGTTCCTGTGGATAACGTGTTATACTACACAAAAACCAACCGGTTAAGGAGGGTCAAAGATGGCCACGAACAGCGTCGTTCCCGGTCAAATTACAACCATTGAGCGTCACATCCTGGATCAGCAATTGATTCACCCCGAAGCCACCGGGGTGCTGACCAGTCTCCTGTACGATCTGGCTCTGGCCGGCAAAATCATCGCCAGCCGGACCACCCGGGCAGGGTTGGCCGAGATCCTGGGCAGCACAGGGGAAGAAAACGTGCAGGGCGAGGAAGTGCAAAAGCTGGATGTGTTCGCCGACCTTACCATCTATCGCCTCAACGATCACACCGGCCGGGTGGCAGTGATGGCCTCCGAGGAGCACCCCGACATCATTCCCATCCCCGACCATTTCCCCACAGGCAAATATGTGCTCCTCTTCGATCCCCTCGATGGCTCTTCTAACATAGATTACAACGTTAGCATTGGCACCATCTTCGCCATCTACAATCGTAAAAGATGGAATGGCCCGGGCACAGTGGACGATTGCCTGCAAAAAGGGCGGGATCTGGTCGCGGCCGGCTACATCATCTACGGTTCAAGCACGATGATGGTCTATTCCACGGGGCATGGAGTCCATGGCTTCACCCTCGATCCCAGCGTGGGCGAATTTCTCCTCTCTCACCCCAACATCCGCATCCCCGAAGAGCCCAAATACTACAGCGTGAACCAGGGCTATCAAACGTATTGGACAGAGGGCGTCCGACGTTACACCGAGTGGCTGCAAGGTCACGAGGGTCAACGCAAGTCGTTGTCGTTGCGCTACATCGGTTCCCTGGTGGCCGACTTCCACCGCAATCTGCTGGCTGGCGGTGTGTTCTATTACCCCGCCGATACCCGGGACCCCAAAAGACCTCATGGCAAATTGCGATTGCTTTACGAAGCGATCCCCCTCTCCTTCCTGGCCGAGCAGGCTGGCGGCTACGCCTCCGACGGCCGCCAACCCATCCTCGACATCCAGCCGACTCACCTGCATCAGCGGACCCCGCTCTTTATCGGCAATCGTGATCTGGTGGAAAAGGCAGAGGCATTCATCCGTGAATACGATGTCAAATGAAACGTAAATTCTGGCCCACCGTACCCCGTCCCTCCACGCGAGCCTTTATTCGAGAGGCGCGGCGCACACCGGATTACTCGCTCTTCGACTGGCTGCACGGGTATGTGTACGGGCGCTGGCCTTACCTTTACATCGGCATCGGCACGGGGGAGCACCCGCTGACAGGCGTCTTCGGGCGGCTGGTTCGGCTCTTCGGTCTGCTGGCGCGGGGGCTTTCGCGACTCTCCCTGCCCAGGCCGACCGGTGGCCGGTCGGCGGAGCGCTCATCTCGAAACCCCGACCGCGTCACCTTCGCCGACACCTATCACGGCAAAGTGGTGCCGCTGGCGGCAGCCAGGCGATTGATCACCGTTGAAAAGGAGATCAACCTGACCGACCTGGAGCAGGTGATCCCTTACGCCCGCGCCCGCGACATTGTGTTGCGCCATCCCGACCACGTCGTGGCCCTGAAGTGTCCCTGCCGCGCTTCGCGCCCCAATCCCTGCCAGCCGCTGGACGTTTGCCTGATTGTCGGCGAGCCTTTCGCCAGCTTCATCGCCGAGCACCACCCGCGTCGGTCCCGCTGGATCACGCCCGACGAGGCGGTGGAGATCCTGCAAGCCGAGCACGAGCGGGGTCACGTGCACCACGCTTTCTTCAAAGATGCGATGTTGGGTCGCTTTTATGCCATTTGCAACTGCTGCGCCTGCTGCTGCGGCGCGATGCAGGCCTGGCGCAATGGGGTGCCGATGCTGGCCTCCTCGGGCTACGTCAGCCAGGTGGACTCGGATCAATGCATTGGCTGCGGTGTCTGCGCCGACTTTTGCCAGTTTGGGGCCGTTTCGGTGGACGACGGCCTCGCCGCCGTGGACGCCACGCTCTGCATGGGCTGCGGCGTGTGTGTCTCCAAGTGCGAGCAGGAGGCCCTCTCGCTGGCCCGCGACCCGAGCAAAAGTGCCCCGCTGGAGATTTACGAGCTAATGGCAGGCGCGAGCAGCGCCTTGGACGTTCCCAAACAGTAGGGTGGCCCGGTTTGCGGGCGGCTGTGACGCTATCAGCGCAAACGACAAAAGGCCACCTAAGCAAGCGCGGCGGCGCTTGCGCTGGTTTACCCCGATGATCTCCCCTTTGACAGCATTAATCCTGAATGAGCAAATAGAGGCCCCCGCCCACCAATAACAACACAACGGCAACCAATACGAGAGTCCAGATGACCTCTCTTGCTGCTGCCGCCTGATGGTCTCGGACGACGCTGGCCGGGGTCAGATTTGATTGCACGGCATCTGGGAAAGTATCCATTGGACGGTTTGCTCTCTGTAGGAGCCGCGCTTGCCGAATCTCGTTTGCTATGAAGCCAATGACCCCTGCAGATGCAAGCGCGCAGAGTGCTCCAGTGCAGAAACTTCCCTTTTCTATGCCTTCAAACACCGGCTGCCTCCTTGACTTCAAGGGTGACATCGTGTTATAATAGGGTAGAACGTATGTTCTATTATCTGGGGAAGCGTTGTGTTAGACCGACTGCTGAATATTGCATGTGCCTTCGACTGGTTTACCCCAACCACGGCCTTCGTGCAGGATTTCTTGAATGGCCCAGTGAGTGATTTTGGCATCCCTGCGGACGCTGGCTGGAGCAGGGGCGACATCCGACGGCTACTGACAGGATATGGGATACGCGTTTGGGGCCTGATGTTTAACAATGCCGGAGAGGTACTGATGTTTACAGTACCGAAAGCTCAGGCCAAATGGACCTATTACGTCCTGCAGCAAGAAGGAGTCCCTACCCTCTACGCACCCGCTGAAGTAGTGAGCTCGTCAACGCGCCGGATGGGAAGAGAGACTATCATCAAGAGTCCCCTTGAACGTGTCTTTGGCTTCCTAGACAAGCTGGACGAAGGCCGCTTTTAGCTTGTGCGGGTAAGGCAAGTTGCCCGCAGGCCGGATTCGCCTTCGACTTGAATCTTCCCCACCCGGCTCAGCGCCTCCCCGTCTCCGGCAGCAGCGAAGGCCACTCGAAGCTGGCGCCGGCGGGCGGCTGCGAGACGACCAGGTCGGACGGGGAGCGGGGCATCAGCCGGTAGCCGCCGACCGGCGGATTCTCGTCGGTGTATTGGCTCACCACGCCGACGATCTGCACCCGCTGTCCCACCTCCAGCCAGGGACGGTTGATACCTGCGTCGGGGTCCAGGTAAATCCGCGCCCAGCCGGTGCCGTCGTCGGCCCAAAAGTGACCACCCCGCTCAAAATCCACCGCCCAGCCGCTGAGCAGCACCAGCGTGCCCTCGTAAGGCTCCACCATCACCCCGGTGCCGATGGGCAACGGCGGCACCGGGTCGCCGGGACCCAACCGGCGCACGTCCTCGCGGGCGCTCACGTAAACTTCCAACTCCCCGTGATACCTCTGCGTGTGGCCGACGACTTCCACCCAATCGCCCAGGTCGGCCCGCAGACGATGATCTTTCGGCAGGTAGATTTTGATCCCCCCGGTCTCATCCTGGAGATAGGCCGTCCGCTGACTGAAGACGCCGGGCGGCACGGTGACCTGTCCGCGCAGCTTCACCCAGCTACCCCACGGCATGTGACGCGCTCCAAAGGCACTGGTCTCCACGGGGCCGGGAGCGGGCAACAGGCGATTGGGACCACCCGGAGTGGGGTCGCAGGCGTCGTGCCAGCCGCCTTCGCCGTCGGGCAGACGGCAGAGAGCCACGTCGTAGCGGGGACCGTCGCCGTATTGGTGGCGGTCGGCGACGGTGCCATCGGGGCGGCGCAGCGTCACCGTGTCGGCGTCGTTGTTCAGGGCCAGGCCGGTCTCACGCCGAAAGAGGACCAAATAGCCCCCCGGCGAGAGGACGGTGTTCAGCGGGATGAGATACGTCGCGCCGGAGGCGTCTCCTATGGCCCACCCTCCCAATCCGACGGTGTCGCTCCCGGCGTTGTACAGTTCGATCCACTCGTCCCGGTAGTCGGCGGTGCCGTCGCCATCCCAATCTACGGCGTCTGGCGCGGGCAATATCTCGTTGAAGAGGACAGGCTCGGGCTCCAGGGTGCCGTCGGTCCAAAGAGGGGCGGTCTGGGCCACGTCGCCATCGGCCTGGACGGCGCGTGCCCAGTAGAAGTGGCCGGGCCGCCCGGCGACGGCCACCGTCCACTCGACGGGCGGGGCGGCGAAGGCTGCGGAGGTCACCGGCAGCGTTCGGTCGTAGAGGGTGAGGGTGATGGGCTCGCCGACCGGGTCCAGGTCCACGGCGTTGACGGTGAAGGTTAAAACAGTGGCAGCGGAGATGACGCTCCCCATCCAGGCTTCGCCGCTGCGCAGGGTGAGTGCCAGGTTGGAGTCTTCGGTGGCGAAGGCACGGCGGGCACGGATGGCGTCCAGCAGGTCGGCCTGGGTCAAGGCCGGGGCGACCAGGCCGGTGCGGTGGGCGGTGTCGGCCCCCCAGTAGGCGTTCTCCGAATCGCTGTTGTTGGCCGGGGCCAGGCGCCAACCGGCGGCCAGGGCTTGCATCCACTGTTCCTCGAAGGTGTAATATTGGGCATAGCGCTCGGAGCCATTGCCCACCTCCAGCAGGGCGACGTGAGAGGCCACGGTCGGCTCGTAGGTAAAATCGTCGAAGTCGCTGTCGTCGAAGGGATGGTTGAACTCGGCCAGGGCGTCGGGCTGGGCGGCCAGCCAGACATAGAATTCGGGCAGGGTGTCGTATTGGGGATCGTCGCGGGAGGCGAAGGTGTCGGTGTTCCACACGGTGACGTGGCCGTCGGTGGGATGGGTGTATTCGTAGCCGTGCAGGGCGATGAACTCGCCGGGGGCGCTGGCTTCGGTCGCCCGCGCTCCGAGGTCGGTCCACTCGCCAGCGGTCAACCGACTGTCGTGGTCGGTGAGAGCCAGGAAATGGAGGCTGCTGGCGCGGGCGGTGGCGAAGGCCAGCAGCGGCGGACCGGCGCCGTCGGAGTAGCTGGAGTGGCTGTGCAAAATGCCCCAGTAGGCGTGCATGCCACCGGGCAGGTCGGCGGGGGGTGGGCTGGCCGAGGGGGCAGGGAGTGGGGTGACAGTTCCCGGACTGGGCGCTTTGCGGACGAAATCGCCCGGCATCGAGTCGGTGTCGAAGGGCCACACCCGTTGCAGGCTATCGGGTTCGGGGGCACGGGCGTCGGGGGTCACACCGACGGCGGCGTAGTCGCCGTTGCGATAGGCGACGCTGTCCACCAATTGGTCAGCGGGGTCCAACACCAGCAGTTCGTCGCCGTCGTCGGCCAGCGCCCAATGGCCGTTCCCCCAGGCGGTGTCACGGGCCAGCTCGGGTACGGTCAGGGTGTCGGTGTAGCCGGACTCGGCCACGACCAGTTCAAAGTCGGGGAAGAAGCCAAAGCGGTCGGCGAACTGAGCCGCGTTTTTGGCGATGACCAGACACTCGTCGGGGGCCAGGGTCCGGCCGTCGGGCAGAAAGTACATGCCCTCGGCCCCGCCGGGAGTCTCCTCGTCACCCACCTTGAAGCCGGTGAGATCAACCGATGTGGATTCGGCGTTGCACAATTCGACGAATTCGTCGCCGGAAGTGGTGGGGGTGAGGGCATCGTATAGAAATTCGCTGATGAGCAGGGCGGGCGGCGGGGTCGGCGGGGGCGTGGGGGTGGGCGACGGGGTGGGAGTCGGCGTGGTGGGCGGTCCGCCGGCCGAGTTGGGCTGTTTGGGCGTGCCGTTGATGAGGTTGCCCTCGGCGTCCAGGCCGTTGCGGGTGAGACCGTCGTTGGCGGCCCAGTTGCCCGGAGTGTCGGGGGCCAGGGGGTCGATTCGCTCCATCGAGGTGTAGTTGGGGCTGCCGCTCCCCGCCGGCCAGGGACCGCCGGCGCTGTTGGCGGTGTCGATCAACCCCCCATTCGCGTCACGGAGTTCCAGGCTCTCGCCGCCGTTGCCCAGTGCGCCGGTGTAGATGAAGTCGGCGGGGACGTCGGAGATGGTGGGGTCGTCGGTGCGCTCCAGCAAAAAGTAGCCGCCGGGCGAGATGACGCCGGTGAGGGTGATGGCCGGCGTCCCGTCGAGGGCGACCAGGCTCCAGTTGGTGAGGGTGATGGGCTGGGTGGTGGTGTTGTAGAGTTCGATCCATTCGTCGGCGGCGTTGGCGACGGTGCCGCCCCAGGCTACTTCGTTGATGACCACGTCGCCGGGGTTGGTCAGGCCGGTGATAGGGGTTTCGGGAGTAATGGTTGTGGTTGATGTGGGGGGTGGTTCGAGGGTGGTGGTTGTCAATAGCGAGGGTGGCGAGAGGGTGGCCGGTGGCGATTGGGCTGCCAGATCAAAGGATGATGCCCAGAGGGGTAGGCAGCCTGCCAGCAGTCCGATGAACACAAGCCACAACTTGCGTGAGATCGTCCAACGCATAGGTCCCCCCTTCCTTTGACTTGAAAGACGACGTTGCGCTGCAATAACAATACCAGAGGAGAGGGCACATTGCCCTCTCCTCTGGTGTCTGCACATGGTAAAATGCAGTTTTTCGATGGTCGCTCTACGTGTTGCTACTCTGACAATGTCACATTAACATAAATTGAGCCTATGTTCGCTTTCCGGTGCTCGTAGCCCCCGTCCGCGGGGGCGTCTCAGGTGAGATTTGTCCGGCAAACACGCCCTCGGGGACGAGGGCTGCGAGCCTTAAACCAAACATGACATTGTCAAATTACTCAGGCATAAGACTTCGGAAGTCGTTACTACTCAGGCTTGCCTGATTAAGCATGTTTTTTGGCCGGGATTGGGAGATTAGGAGATTTTTCTTCATCTTTTTTATCTCCAAATCCCCTAATCCCGGCTAGTTTAGCCTGATTTACCCAATAGTCTGTAGTTACCGGAAGTCTTGAAGGCACTTCGTCCGGCAGCCTTTGACGCGATTTTGAGGTCGTTTGGTCTGCGAACTGCTCAACGGGAGACTTCCGAGGTCTGAACGGTAGCCTCTACATTAATAAACTCGGTTGCGGCTGATTTTTGCACACGAGTTCTCGTCCAGGGGCGAGGCATGCCTCGCCCTTACATAACATAACGGAAAAACCGCCGGTGTCCAGTTCTCTATTCTGGGAGAGAGTAAACGGTTCCCTCCGGGTGATAATCGGCCCAGCCGAACCAAAAGGCGTAGGTGATGGGAACCTGGACCAATTGCGTTCCCTCCAGCGGGCCACCGGTCGCCGTGCCGGTGAAGATGTCCCACGTGCTTTGGGTTTCGGCGTCGGTGGCGGCGCGTGGGTCGGGACCGGGCCGGAAGGTGAGAGTCGTGCGGGCTTATACCAATTGTGAGAAGAAAGGCAATGGAATCGCCCCGGAATAGGGATTCCGGGGCTACGAGCACCCCGCAGCGCTACGAGCACCCCGCAGGGCTACGAGCACCCCGCAGCGCCGGAATCCCTATTCCGGGGCTTTCAACAGGCAATTGCTATTACTCTACGATCTCACCCTCGACGACCTCAACCTCCGGGTACTCGGCGGTCGCCTCCGGCGCGGTGGCGATCCGACGGAAGACCAACTCGTCGCCGGCCACGTCCACTTCGACGGTGTCTCCCTCGCCGAACTCACCCTCCAGCAGGGCCAGGGCCAGCGGATCTTGCAGGTAGCGCTGGATGGCCCGTTTGAGAGGCCGCGCCCCGAAGACCGGGTCGTAGCCCCGCTCGGCCAGGAACTCGCGGGCGGCGTCGGTCAGCCGCAGCGACAGTTTGCGCTCGGCCAGCAGCGCGCCCAGCCGCTCCAGTTGAATATCCACGATGCGGACCAGGTCGCTCCGGCTCAGGCTGTGGAAGACGACGATTTCGTCCACCCGGTTCAGGAACTCGGGGCGGAAGTGATGGCGCAGCGCTTCCATCACCTTGTCTTTGGCCGCCTCGATGCCCAGCTCCATGATGTAGTGGCTGCCGATGTTGCTGGTCATGATGACCACGGTGTTCTTGAAGTCCACCGTGCGCCCGTGGCCGTCGGTCAGCCGACCGTCGTCCAGCAGTTGCAGCAGCACGTTGAAGACCTCCGAGTGCGCTTTCTCGATCTCGTCGAAGAGGACGACGCTGTACGGCTTGCGGCGGACGGCCTCGGTGAGCTGACCGCCCTCCTCGTAGCCCACGTAGCCGGGCGGCGCGCCGATGAGTCGAGCCACGGTGTGCCGCTCCTGGTATTCGCTCATATCAATGCGGATCATGTTGTCCTCGTCGTCGAAGAGGAACTCGGCCAGGGCGCGGGCCAGTTCCGTCTTGCCGACGCCGGTCGGCCCCAGGAAGATGAAGCTGCCGATGGGCCGGTTGGGGTCTTGCAGGCCGGCGCGGGCGCGCCGGACGGCGTTGGCGACGGCGCGGATGGCCTCGTCCTGCCCCACCACCCGCCGGTGCAGCCGGTCTTCCATT
>JAJRXB010000172.1 GCA_024276515.1 Chloroflexota bacterium | reverse complement strand
GGTCGTCGGCGACACGTCGGGGGAGAACGCGGTGGTGCTGGGGGAGGTGCAACTGCCATGATGTGCTCCCTCCGCCAACGGCTCGACACACTCCGTTCCCGCGGGGATGCCGGCCTGGTCTGGACTCTTTTGCTCTTTCTGCTGGCGCTGGCGCCGCGCCTGCCCGGTCTGCGGCTCTTCCTCACCTCCGACGAGCAGACCAACCTCTACTGGGCCGGCAGCCAGTTCGTCGAGGGCCTGCTCAGGGGGGACCTGTCCCTCACCTACTGGCATTTCTACCCCGGCGTCACCATGTCGTGGGTGGAGGCGTCGGGGCTGACCGTCGCCTGGGCGTTGGCCCGGCTGACCGGAGGCACGGCGGAGACGCTGGCTCAATTCGTCCGTCGCCCCATTTTGGACCTGATCGTGGCCGCCCGCCTGCCCTACGCCTTGCTGACGGCGGGCGGCGTCGCCGGGTTTTATCTGCTGGCTCGGCGACTGCTGGGCCACCGGACGGCATTGCTCGGCGCGCTGTTCCTCGCCTTCGACCCCTTCTATCTGGCCCACTCCCGCGTGGCCCACGCCGACGCAGCGGTGGCGGTTTTTATGGGCCTCTCGGCGTTGGCCTTCTTCGTCTACCTGCGAGAGAGGTCTCCACAGGGTGAAAGAAATCAGCGGGTAAGCGTTCACCCCCTCCCCCTCGTAGGGGGAGGGTTGGGGCGGGGGTGGAGGGAACGCCGGAAAAACACCCTGCGTCCTGGGCAGAACCCCTCTCCGGCCGAGATTCCACCCTCCCCCGGCCCCTCCCTGTCAGGGAGGGGTGAACGCTTCCGTCAGTGGATTAATCCGCTCAATCCGCTGACGAAACAGGGCCGGCGGTGGCTGATTCTGTCGGCGGTGATGGGCGCGCTGGCGGCGCTGACCAAAGCGCCGGGACAGTTGGTGGCTCCCTTCGTCGTCCTGGTGGCCGCGGGGGATTGGCTGCTCCGGAGTTGGCGGCTTCGTCGTCTCGACAGGCCGGCATCCCTGTGGGACCGGCGGCTGGCCCGTCGCCGCCTGGCGGACCTGGCCCTGTGGGGCATCATAGCCGCTGCTCTCTTCGTCGTCCTCTGGCCCGCGATGTGGGTGGACCCGGTCGGAACCGTCACCCGCATGCTGAACGAGACCTTCGGCAAGGTAGAAGCGGGACACCTGGTTTATTTTATGGGCCAACCCACCCTGGACCCCGGTCCCTGGTTCTATCCCTACGTCATCCCCTTCCGCCTGACGCCCATCACGCTGATTGGGGTGCTGGCGAGTGGCGTGCTGATCTTGGGGGAGTTCTGTCGCCAAACACTTTTTCAGTCGAGGGAGCGGGGGCATCCTGAGCCTGTCGAAGGAGCCTCCGCGAGCACCCTTCGACAGGCTCCCTGGCCCGCGCGGCGGAGTCAAGATCGGTACGTGGCTGCGGCCCTGCTCTGGCTGTTCGTCATCGTCCTGCTCCTCTTCGGGGACCTCAGTCCCAAGAAGCAAGATCGCTACCTGCTGCCCCTCTTCCCCTTCCTGGACCTGCTGGCCGCCTTCGCCTGGGTGCAAATTGGCAAATGGGCCTACGCAATACGCAATACGCAATCACACAATACGCAATCACGCAACACGCAATCTCCAATCTCCAACCTCCAACCCATCATACTATCAGCCCTCCTGCTCGCCCACACCCTCCCCGCCCTCACCGCCTACCCCTACTACCTGGCCTACTTCAACCCGCTGATGGGCGGACTGCCCCGCGCCGTCGAGACCACCCTGGTCGGCTGGGGAGAGGGGATGGAGCAGGCCGCCTATTACCTGAACAAGAAACCGGGAGCGGAGTCACTGACCGTAGCTGCCACCCCCTCACAGACGCTGCTGCCCTACTTCGTGGGCACCGGCGAAAATTTCTACACCAACGACGTGGCCCTGCGCGCCGATTACGTGGTGCTGTACGTCGCCCAGGTGCAACGATTGGCCCCCAGCCCCGAAATTGTGCGCTATTTCCGGGCGATGGAGCCGGAGCACATCGTGACCGTCCGGGGCGTGCCCTATGCCTGGATTTACCCTGGCCCCAAACTCATCACCCGCGACCTGCCGCCCGACGCGGCGCCGGCCAACGTCGGCTTCGGCGACCAACTGCGGCTGGCGGGATACCAAATGGCAAATGGGCAAATGGCAAATGGCAAATGGCAAATTACCCTGTATTGGCACGCGCTGGCGCCGATGGAGACCGATTACACCGTCAGCGTGCGGCTGGTGGCCCCGGATGGGACACGGGTGGCGCAGCACGATAGCTGGCCCGTCGGCGGGCTGCTGCCGACCACGCAGTGGCGACCGGGGGATTACGTGCGCGACGAGCACCCCCTGACCCCGCCCGCCGACGCCCCACCCGGCGACTACACCGTGCAGGTGGTGGTGTACGACGCTGCTTCGGGCGCGGCGCTGTCGGAGCCGGTGACGGTGGCGTCCGTCCCCCTCCCGTGAAGGGTAGCCGTGTGATACCAATTGCCTATTGAAAG
>JAJRXB010000171.1 GCA_024276515.1 Chloroflexota bacterium | reverse complement strand
TGGCAGATGAATTCGAAAACTACCTGACCTCTCGCTCCTTTCCTTCAGCTATGCTGAATACCTACGGTTACAACGCCATCCACCCAATGTTCGAAGCCATCCGTCCAATGTTAGAATGATTTATCTATAGTTTGGGAAGGCCAACGCCTTGATTTGCAAGAAGTCCGGATTCCCCAACAAGCGATTGATATAGATGCATATCGTGTGGGCTGCCAGTTTGGTGTACAGGCGGGTACATAACCCCCAGAAAGTGTGAGCGTGATTGATCTCGATGTGAAACTGCTCAGACAGTTGCCCGTTGACGGTCTCGATGATCTGTCGAGTGGAGTTGACGACTCGCTGGACAGTCTGCGGCAACTGGCGTTTCTGGTTCCGACGTGGCAGCGTCTGAAGGCGGATGCGGTTGTTTCTCCACAACTCGGCTGCCTTTTCGGCGCTGATGTAGGCTTTATCACCGAGCACGGTCAGGTTGGAGTGCCGGCTCAGCAACTCGAAACCCACGTTCAGATCACTGGCATTGGCGGGAGCCAACTCGAAGTTCAGAATGAGCCCACCCAGCGTGACCAGCAGATGGAGTTTGTAGCCAAAGATAGTCTGCACTAGGAAAACGCTAAATGTTCCACATCGTGATGCTTCTTTCCAATCCCTTCCGCCCTGACCCGCGCGTGCTCAAAGAGGCTAAAAGTTTGGTCGACTTGGGCTATCGGGTGACTGTCATCTGCTGGGACCGCGCTGCCGAGATGGAGCCAGAAGAGACGTTGGATTCAGGCGTGCACATCATCCGCGTTCAAAATGTCCCCTCGGCCTATGGCATAGGCACACGACAACTGCTCCGCCTCCCCCGCTTTTGGCTGGCAACACTTCCTATCCTCAATCGTTTCCAGCCTGATCTTGTCCACTGCCATGACTTTGACACTCTGCCCGCCGGACTTTTGTGGGGCGGGCTTCACTGTTGCCCGGTAATTTATGATGCCCACGAATATTACGCCGACCTTTGCAAACCTCGCCTCCGGGGTGTCGGTGGTGCATTGCTTTACCAACTGATCCGCATATCGGAACGTATCGGTGCGCATATGGCGTCGGCCGTGGTAACGGTAGACGAGAGATTAGGCGCGGCCTATCGGCGTGTCAACCGCCGTGTTGTCATCATAGGCCATTATCCCAATCGTGCACTGGCGACCGAGGCCACGCCGGTTTTTACACGTCCCGACCTGACGTTGCTCTACATTGGACGGCTCTCAGTAGATCGGGGATTGTTGTTCTATGCCGATCTGTTGCGCTACTTGCGCGAACAGGGTATTCCAGCACACCTGCGGCTGGCTGGCGCTTTTACGCCGCCGGACGAAGAGCAGCGTCTGCGCGAATATTGCCAGGGGCTGGAAGATGCGCTTGACATCCTCGGCTGGATTCACTACAACCAGGTACCCGCGTTGCTCCATAGTGCGGACGTCGGGCTGGCCATCCTGCAACCCAAACCCCGCTATGTAGAGGCACTACCGGTTAAGCTGTTCGAATATATGGCAGCCGGATTACCTATCGTAGCCAGTGACTTTCCGCCCATTGCCAAGGTATTCAACGATGCCCGGTGTGGCGCGTTGGTGGATCCATTCGATCTGCACGCAGCAGCCACTTTTATTCGTCACTGGTGGGAGCATCCCGACGAGGCCCGTGTGGCAGGGGAAAACGGTCGTCGGGCCGTCTTGCAAAAGTACAATTGGGAAACTATGACCCAGCGGCTGAATGACCTCTATGTCTCATTAGCGGATATTCGTAGCAAGCTCTGATGCGCGTCCTATACCTCTCTCAATACTTCCCCCCCGAAGTGGGCGCCACCCAAACCCGCGCCTACGAGATGGCGCGGGGACTGGTGCGCGCCGGCCATCACGTGACGATGATCGCCGAGGTCCCCAATCATCCCAGCGGGATCATCCCCCCCGAATACCGGGGCAAACTCTACGAGCGGACCGACCTGGATGGCATTGACGTGATCCGCGTTTGGGTCAACGCCTCGCCCGTCAAGACGTTTCGCAGCCGGATGGCCTTTTATTTGAGCTACATGGTCAGCGCGGTGCTGGCCGGTCTCTTGCTGGCTCGCGGTCGGTACGACGTGATTTACGCCACGTCGCCGCCGCTCTTCGTCGGGGGGGCGGGGCTGACGCTCAGCCTGTTGCGGCGCATCCCGCTGGCCTTCGAGGTGCGTGACCTGTGGCCCGAGTCGGCGGTGGCGCTGGGCGAACTGCGGAACCGCCGGGCGATTGCTCTGGCCGGACGGCTGGAACGGGCCTGCTACCGGCGCGCTCGCCACATTATCGTCGTGACGCAGGGCATATTAGACCGATTGCTGGCGCGGGGCATCCCATCCGACAAGTTGCACCTGGTCCCCAATGGGACCAACACCGAGTCGTTTGCCAGGCGGCCCAACGAGGCAACTTCGCTGCGCGCCGAATTGGGCCTGACCGATCGGTTCGTCGCCATTTACGCCGGTATCCACGGCATCGCCCAGGGACTCGAGACTCTCGTCGAGGCCGCGCGGCGGCTGCGGGACGAGCCGGACGTGCACTTTTTGTTCGTCGGTGAGGGGCCGGTCAAGTCTCAGATAATGGCCCTGGCCCAGACGCACCGTCTGGAGAACGTGACCTTTCACCCAGAAGTGCCGCGCGAGCGGATGCCGGTCTTCCTCTCGGCGGCCGACGTGGCGCTGGTCCCGCTGCGCGACCTGCCCCTGTTTCGGGGCGCCCGGCCCAGCAAAATGTTCGACGCCTGGGCCTGCCAATGTCCCACCATCGTCAGCGTGGCCGGCGAGGCACGCCGGGTTGTGGAGGAGGCGGAAGCAGGACTGGCAGTAAAACCTGAAGACGCGGATGACGTCGCCAGGGCTATTATGACACTGCGCGATAAGCCCGACTTGCGCCGGCAACTTGGCCTCAACGGTCGCCGTTACGTGGAAATGCATCATTCCCTGCAAGCGATGGCTGTTCAACTCAATAGAATTCTAACGGCAGACAGACGTAGAAGCTCCAAAGCTTCGGCTGCCGGTTGATTAAAACTGTGGATTGATGTAAGATAGGTGACCATGAACATCCTGGTAACTGGTGGCGCAGGCTACATTGGATCGAACCTGGTGGACGCGCTGATGGCCGAAGGCCATCACGTTTTTGTGATTGACAACTTGTTCACCGGCAAGATTGGCAACATTCACCATCACCTGGGCCACCGACGATTCACCTTCATCAACGATACTATTCTCCACCTGGAGACGGTGGAGGACCTGGTGCGCCAGGTGGATATGATCTACCATCTGGCGGCCGTTGTGGGCGTCAAACACGTCATCGAAAACCCGTTGCAGGGCATCCTCACCAACGTGCGGGGCACGGAGATCGTGCTGGAACTGGCCTACAAATATTGGGTCAAAACCGTCATCGCCTCCAGCTCCGAAGTGTACGGCAAGTCCGAGCGAGTGCCGCTGGCCGAAGAGGACGATAGCATTTTGGGACCGACGGCGGTCGGTCGTTGGTCTTATGCCCTGGGCAAAGCAATTGACGAGCACCTGGCTTTCATCTATCATGGGCGGGGCTTGCCGGTCAGCATCGTGCGCTATTTCAACTCGTATGGTCCCCGGCTGGACCCGCGTGGTTACGGCAGCGTGGTGGCCCGCTTCATCAACCAGGCCCTCGACGGTCGGCCCATCACCATCTTTGACGATGGACGGCAGACTCGTTGCTTCACCTACATAGACGACACCGTGCGGGGCACGTTGCTGGCGGGCACACTGTCGCAGGCCGAAGGCAAGGCTTTCAACATCGGCAACAGCCGCGAGACCTCGATTCTGGAACTGGCCCAGATGGTGCGAGATGCCGTGAATCCAGAGATTGAAATCAAACACGTCCCTTACGTTCTGGCCTACGGCGAAAAGTTCGAGGAAACGCGCCGACGGGTCCCCGACACGCGCCGAGCACGTGATTTGCTCGGCTTCGAGGCAGAAATTCCCCTGGAAGA
>JAJRXB010000170.1 GCA_024276515.1 Chloroflexota bacterium | reverse complement strand
CATGTCCATCCCGCTAGGCCTGGTGTGGGGCTGGGTGGCCTGGACCACAGGCTCGATCCGGTGGACGGTGGTTGCTCACATCCTGCTCAACTTCGCGGGGCTGGCTGGGCGTTCGTTTCAACCTTTGACACTCGCCAGATCTTGAAGTCAAACCCGAGAGGAGAATCCTATGCCCGTTGACAGTTTCAAGTACCTGCCTCGCTTGATCACTCGCTATTACAAGCTCACCAAGGTGAAACCTGATCTCCCCATCCCCTGGACGCCGCTCTCGCGCCCCCTGGACCAGTGCCGCTTTGGGTTGGTGACCTCGGCCGGGCTGTATCACAAGGGCCACGAACCGCCGTTCGACGTGGAGCGGGAGCGACAGGAGCCCACCTGGGGCGATCCCTCATTCCGCACCATTCCCACGGACATCAAACAGGAGGAGGTGGGTGCCAGCCATCTGCACATCAACACCCGCGGCGTGCTCGAGGACATCAACATCCTGCTGCCGATCCACCGTTTCCAGGAGTTGGTCGCCGAGGGTCGGGTTGGGAGCCTGGCAAGGAATGCCTATTCCTTCATGGGATACCAGGGCTTTCCGGCGGACCTGCGCGGGTGGATGGAGGTCTATGGCCCGCAGGTGGCCGAGAAGCTCAAAGCGGAGGAGGTCAACTGCGTGCTGCTCACCCCGGCCTGACCGGAGTGCGCAGCCAACGTGCCCGTGCTGGCACGTATATTCGAAGCCGCGGGGATGTCGACGATTATGGTGACCAACATGCCCTACTGGGCGGAGAAAGTCGGTGTGCCCAGGGCGCTGGCGGTGGAGTTTCCCTTCGCCCACACGCTGGGCCGCCCTCACGATCGGGGCCAGCAGATGCGGGTCATCCGCCAGGCATTGGATGTGCTGGAAACGGCGGACGCGCCGGGCACCATCGTGCACTCCGAGGAGAGGTGGCCGGCCTCCCTTGAGGAGGCGCTGCACGTCTCGCACCCGGAGGAACCGCCGCCGATCACCCGGGTCATGGGGCGTCACATCCGCGAGTTCATCCAGGGCTTGCGGCGACAGTCGTGACCATCATCGCGAGCGCACAAATCAAGGCTCGCCGACCGGGTTCGCCCTTCATTCCATTGTCTGACGGCCAGACAACGCCCGGCTCAACGTGACCTCGTCGGCGTACTCCAGGTCGCCGCCCACGGGCAGGCCGCGAGCCAGCCGGGTGACACGAACGTCCCTGCCTTCAAGTTGGCGAGCGATGTACATAGCTGTGGCCTCGCCTTCCATGTTGGGGTTGGTGGCGATGATCACCTCCCGCACCGGCGGCATTGCGTCCAGGCGAGGCAGCAGGTCGGCGATGTGCAACTCGTCGGGCCCGATACCCTCAACCGGCGCGATGGTGCCGTGCAACACGTGATAAAGCCCATGATAATCGCGCGTGCGTTCGATGGCGATCACGTCCAGCGGCTCTTCAACCACGCAGATGACCGAACGGTCGCGCTTTTCGTCGGTGCAAACGGCACAGGGATCGCTCTCGGTGATGTTGAAGCAAATGCTGCAAAAGGTGATGCGAGCTCGCAGGTCGCGTAGCGCGTCGGCCAGCGATTGTGCCTGCTCTTCTGGAGCCCGCAACAAATAGAAAACCAGCCGAGAAGCGGTTTTCGGTCCAATCCCCGGCAAACGCGAAAACTCATCTATCAACCTGGCAACCGGCTCAACCAAAAGTTGCATTCGTTTATCCACTACCCATTCATTCAGGTGACAAGCCTTGCACAAGACTTCGGAAGCCTCGAAGGCATTCTATCCGGCGGCCTTTGACGCGATTATGCTCGGGCCGGTCTATGACCGTGCCCGACAAATCCGTGACGACTTTTAAAACAGCCCCGGAATCCCCAGCCCCCCGGTCACCCCGCTCAGACGCTCGGCGGCCAAATTCTGCGACTTCTCGATGGCTTCGTTCACAGCCGCCACGATCAGGTCTTGTAACATCTCCACGTCATCCGGGTCCACCACTTCTGGGTCAATGGTGATGGATTCAATCCGCTGGTGGCCGGTGATCGCCACTGTAATCGCGCCACCACCGGCTGTCACTTCCACCACTTCGTCGCCTAACGCCTCTTGCGCGGCGAGCATCTCTTGTTGCAGCTTCTGAATTTGCTGGGCCATGCCGCCCCCCATCCCTTTGGGCAGGCGCATCCCTTTTTTCCCTTTTCCTTTTGCCATCGACTGTCTCCTGTGCCTTTGTCAGTTTGGCAGGGGCGAGGCAATCCGAGCGATATTCCTGCACAACCCGCGGGTTTCTCCCCGATTGCCTCGGCCCTACTCCACGTTTTTAACTTTCGCGCCCAGATTCAACGCTTCTTGCAGCATTGGATCTTCGTCCGGATCCAATGCGCCGGGATTGTTCTCTTTCGGGCCGTCGGGGGCAGAGTCGGATTCGGCATCTTCCTTGCGCGTTTGATCATCCTGCGCGACCTCGACGGCCGGCGTCGCCGCCGGTTGCGGACGCGGGCGGTACTCTCCCTTCATCACACAGCGAAGCCGGGCCGGGACACCGATCACCTGGTCGATGCATTGCTCTACGTGCGACTTGGAACCAGGCTGCTCGATGCGTCCCTTGAGCAGATCCGACGGTGCCTCGACGATGATGCTGTTTCCATCTACGGCGACGAGCCGCACCGACCGCATCAGCGCTTCGACCATCTTGTTTGTTTGGCGCAACCGGGTCAGGATGTCCTGCCAGTGACTTTCTACCACGTCGAAGGTGAGATCGCCGGCCGGGGTCGGAGAAGCCGGCGGCGCAGGAGGCTGAGGGGGCGAAACTTCGGCTGCCGGCGCTAGTCCCTTTGTGGGCGATGGCCCCTTTGTGGGCGACGGGGGCGCAGAAGGGGTGGGGGGAATCACCGGGGTCACCGGCTGTTTTTGGGCCGGGGCGGAGGGGGTCGTCGCCACCGGCGACTCCGCTGCCGTTTCGTCCATCACTGCTTCTACAAAGGCCAACTCCAGCGGCAACTGTGGCAAGAAGCCGACTTTCATCTCCAGCGCCGCTTCGTTGAACAAGCGAGTCGCTCGCAGCAACGTCCGCGGGCTGAGGCGAGGCACCTGCTCTTTCATGCGGGCCAGGGTCTCGTCGGGGACACTGGCCCGGAGCAGCCCGGCCCCATCGCCCATCTTCAGCAACAAGAGTCCTCGCAGATATTCCACGAACTCGCGGGTGAACTGTCTCGGCTCGGCGCCATCACCGATCGCCTGGTTGATCACGTCCAGGCCACGCGCCAGGTCGCCGTCGATGAGAGAATCGGCCAATTCCATCACCGACTGCGGGGTGACAGCCCCCAGCACGGCCTGGACCTGGGCCAGGGTGATGGTGTCGCTGCCGTAGGCGGTGAGTTGGTCGAGCAGGCTGATGGCGTCGCGCATGCTGCCGCTGCTCTGTCGTGCAATGTATTCCAGCGCCTCCGGCTCTACGGCCAGCCCCTCCGCGTCGGCGATGTGAGTCAGCCAGCGGGTTATTTCCGACAAGGGGATGCGGCGGAAGTCGAAGCGTTGGCAGCGGGAGATGATGGTCGCCGGGATTTTGTGCGGTTCGGTGGTGGCCAGCACGAAGATGACGTGTGGCGGCGGCTCTTCCAACGTTTTGAGCAGGGCGTTGAAGGCCGGGTCGGTGAGCATGTGAACTTCGTCGATGATGTAAAACTTGATCCGGGCTTCCCCTGGCCGGAAGCCGACCTTTTCGCGCAAATCGCGAATCTCGTCGATACCACGATTGCTGGCGGCGTCGATCTCGATCATGTCCATCAATCGGCCTTCGTCCACCGCCCTGCAGATGCTGCACTCACCGCACGGCTTGACGTCGGTATCTCCCACGCAGTTGACCGCCTTGGCCAACAACCGCGCCGTGGTGGTTTTGCCCGTGCCCCGGGGACCGGTGAAGAGGTAAGCATGCACCACCCGGTCCGTTGCCAGGGCGTTTTGCAGGGTGCGGGTCACGTGCTCCTGCCCGATGACCTCATCGAAAGTGCGCGAGCGCCATTTGCGATATAGGGCCTGGGTTGCCATTTACGCTCCAAATAAACAACGGGGATTTTTCGGGATTCTCGGTGGAATATCCGCAATAGGGGCGTAGCGCACTACGCCCCTACTCTCCACCATCATTCCCAAAGCCCCACAGCGGGGATACGATATTGGATTGAACCAGGGTGTGAATTGGGCGATGACCATCGCCGCAAGTAGTTTACCACTCCTGTTGGTTTTCTGCAAGGGTAACTGTTCACCTTCTGGAGTGCAGAATTTATTCTGTCCACAGCCCAAAAAACGGAATAAATTCCGCACTCCAACTGAGGTGAAGCACACCCCGCAAGTTCTAATTATTTTCTTACGAACTTCAAACTAAATCTTGTCAATTTCAATTGTATAATTGGGTGAGCGGCAGGACACGCGCCGCCCGCCACGGGAGCAGCTTATGAGCCACGACCATCCCTTCATCCACCCCACGGCCGAGGTATCACCGCAGGCGACCATTGGTCCTGGCGCTAAAATTTGGCACCAGGCTCAAGTGCGCGAAGGGGCACGCATTGGTGCCAACTGCGTCATCGGCAAAGGGGCATACGTTGATTTTGACGTCTCCATTGGGGCCAATTCAAAGCTTCAAAACGGGGTTTACGTCTATCACGGCACTACCGTCGAAAGTGGGGTGTTCCTCGGCCCCGGTGTCATCCTGACCAACGACCGGTTGCCACGTGCCATCAACCCCGACGGCTCGCTGAAGACAGACACCGACTGGGAAGTGAGCCCCATCCTCGTCCAGCGTGGAGCCTCTATTGGCGCGGGGACGATTGTGCTGCCTGGCGTCACCATCGGGGAGTTCGCCATGATCGGCGCGGGCGCGGTCGTCACCCGCGACGTGCCTCCTCACGGCCTGGCCGCCGGCAACCCGGCCCGCTTGCGCGGCTACGTCTGTCGCTGTGGTCAACCAGTGATCGAAAAAGAGATGGGCGTCTGGCTTTGCCCAATCTGTGACGACCACTACCGGTTTCATCCGTAGATCCCCTTTGGGGAAGATTGTCCTTACAAATTGAAGCTCGTTTGTTGCGAAGTGTCTGCGTGAAACGTGATGCGTGAAGAATCTGTTTTTCACGTATCACGTTTCACGCTTCACGTTTCACGTCGCGCTTCAAAGACAGGCGACAAATCGCAAACCTGGTTCCTTTGCTTCGTGAACTATGTCCGTGTATCGTATGTCCATAGGAGGCCAACATGGAAACCATCCGGGTCGGCGTCATCGGTGTCGGGGTGATGGGGGAGCGGCATTGCCGGGTGTATTCAAATTTGCGCCACGTCCAGCTCGTTGGCGTCGCCGACCGGGACGCCGACCGGGGCCGGGCTGTCGCTGCCGCTTACGCCAATCCGGCCGGGGGCATAAGCGAAACACGCTACTTTGAAGACCGCCGGCAATTGCTGGCCGAAGTAGACGCCATCAGCATCGCCACCACGACTCCTTCGCACTTCGATCTGGCCATGGAGGCGCTGGAATACGGAGTCCACGTATTGGTCGAAAAGCCCATCACCGAAACCCTGGAACAGGGCGAGCAGTTGGTGGCCGAGGCCGAACGGCGCAACCGTATCTTGCAAGTGGGGCACATCGAGCGCTTCAACCCGGCCTATCTGGAGCTCAAAAACGTCACCGAAAAAATGCGGCTGATTGCGATCAACGTGCGGAGGCTGAGTCCATTTGACCTCAGCAACACCGACGTGGACGTAATCCGCGACCTGATGATTCACGACCTGGACCTGGTCGTCAACCTGACCGGCAACAGCCTTGACGGTTTGAGCGCGTGGGGACGATCCATTTCTACCGGAGCCATAGACCACGCCGTAGCCAACCTCTCCTTCCGGGACGGGCCCATCGTCTCCCTCTTTGCCTCGCGCATCACCGAACAAAAAGTGCGGCTGATGGAGGTCATCGCCGAGGGCGCCTACATCGAAGCCGACCTGCTGAGCAAGAGCCTGCTGGTCCACCGCCGGACGTTCCCCCAATATCTCAACAACCACCAGGTGACCAAGTACCGCCAGGAAAGCATCATCGAACGCATCCACGTGCCAATGGCCGAACCCCTTATGCTGGAACTACACCACTTTGTGGAATGCGTGCGCGAGGGAAAACCCACCAATGTGCCGGGCAGAGACGGATTGTTCGCGCTTCAACTGGCCCAGGCAGTAGCCGACCAGGCAAATCACCTGATGATCTTAAACAGCGTATTACCTCGAGCAAGCGATTAACCTCCCCCTCATCCACGCCCATTGCCCCCTTTTGCCAAATCCCCGATTCCGACGTTTTGGCTCCTGTTCGGAACCAGACCACGATTTCAAAAGATACCACCCTGTAGGGGCGAGGCATTCCCAACATCGGGTTCGCCAAGCCAGGCTCCTTTAACGGACCGAGAGTCTTCGTAGCGCAAGGCTTGGGTCGGAATGCCTCGCCCCTACACCTTTTGTGCCCCCTCATCCCCCCTGCCCCTCCTTCTCCCCCAAAAACGGGGGAGAAGGGGGGAAATAGGGCCAGGCCGCACCTGTTCTTAACGACAGGACTTACGCGCTTGAGACTTCGGAAGTCTTCCGAATCACTTTTGTCGGCGGAGTTGCCATACACCGCAAGGCAATCCTGCCGGGCGAACCTCCTTTCGCAGACTTCCGAAGTCTGGTGAAGTGGCCACTGCGTAAGTACTGTTAACGAGACAAAACGCATTCCAGACAGGTTGACACAGGATGACGAGAGTGTTAGAATTCTTTCAAGAGGTACGCCATAAGTGAGAACCGTGCAACGCATCGCCGTTGGCTCCACCAACCCGGTAAAAATCGCCGCCGTGCGAGCGGTGACAGCCCACGCCTTCCCGGCGGTCGAGATCATTAGCTTGAGCGTAAACTCAGGCGTGCCCCAACAACCCTGGGGCGACGCCGAGACACGCCGGGGTGCCCTCAACCGCGCCCGCGCCGCCCTGGCCACCATCGGCGCCGACGCCTCGACTGAGCACGCCAAAGTCCTGGGCGTCGGGCTGGAGGGGGGTATGGTGGAAACGGAGATGGGATTGATGACCTGCGCCTGGTGCATCATCGTTGACCCGGGCGGACGGGTCGGTGTGGGCGGCGGCGTTCACATGTTGGTGCCGCCGTCCGTGGCCCAAATATTGCGGGCCGGGGGCGAACTGGGGCCGGCGATGGACCGGCTCTCCGGCCAGCACAACACCAAACAAATGCAAGGGGCCGTCGGAATTCTCACCGGCGGCCTTTCCAACCGACAGAAAGCCTACGAGCAACTGGTGGCTATGGCCCTGGCCCCCTTTGTGCAGGCAAAATATTACCCGGTCAGTAGTACTATAACGTGACTCTGTCATTCTGAGGAGCGAAATACCCCATACGGGGGTACAGAGCGACGAAGCCTGCCCTGAGCCAGGCCGAAGGGAATCTCCCCCGATGATGGCAAATTCTGGGCCAGGAACGAGATTCTTCGCTCCCTTCGGTCGCTCAGAATGACATTTCGCACAAGAGTCGCGCTGTAGTGGTAGACAGTAGCGGAAATATGTAGTCCCAGTTTTCCACCGTTTATCTACCCGAAGGAGACACAGCGTATAATGAATCAAATCGTAGAATGTGTGCCCAACTTCAGCGAGGGACGACGGCCAGAAATAATTGACCGGATTATTGCCGCTATCGAAAGCGTCGAAGGCGTCAGAGTGCTGGACCGCTCCTCAGACCCAGACCACAACCGAACGGTGGTCACGTTCGTCGGCCCACCGGAGACGGTGGGAGACGCCGCTTTTGCCGCCATCGCCCAGGCCGCCGAATTGATTGACATGGACCAACATCAGGGAGAGCATCCCCGCATGGGAGCGACCGACGTGGTGCCCTTTGTGCCCATCGCCGGGGTGACGATGGAAGATTGCGTGGAGATCGCCCGCCGGCTGGGGGCTCGCGTCGGCGAGGAGTTGGGCATCCCCGTTTACCTTTACGAAGCTGCCGCCACCCGCCCCGACCGGGTGAACCTGGGCGAGATACGTCCCCGGTCCCACCAATACGAGCAAAAGAAGGCCGACGTGGGCCGAGACGAGAAGTGGACGCCCGACTTTGGCCCGGCCAGGGTAGGCAAAGCCGGGGTGACGGCCATCGGCGCGCGGCCGCCGCTCATCGCCTACAACGTTTACCTGACCACCGGCGACGTGAGCATCGCCGAAAAAATCGCCAAAGCCGTGCGCCATTCCGGCGGAGGGTTGCGCTTTGTGAAGGCCCGGGGATTTTTGGTGAAAGGCAAAGCCCAGGTCAGCATGAATCTGACCGACTTCACCAAAACCCCCATTTACCGGGTGGTAGAGATGATCCGGCGCGAGGCAGCCCGCTACGGCGTGAGCATCGAAAGCAGCGAACTGGTGGGACTGATCCCGCAGCAAGCGTTGGTCGACGCCGCGGTGTGGTATCTGCAACTGGACAATTTTGAGCCAGGGATGGTCATCGAGAATCGGCTGGCCGGGGGAGAAGGATGAGTCCCATCGTCCTGGCCTCCGCCTCTCCCCGCCGGCGAGAGCTCTTCGAACTGCTGCGCCTCCCCTTCGTGGTGGAGACCGCCGAGGTAGACGAGACGCCTCGGCCCGGCGAAGCGCCCGAGGTGCTGGTCGCCCGGCTCAGCGCCATCAAAGCGGCCTCCGTCATCGGCAATGTGAGCCATGGCCTGGTCGTTGCCGCCGACACGGTGGTCGTGCTCGATGACGAGATTCTGGGCAAACCGCGCGACGCCGATCACGCCGTTCGGATGCTCCGCCGTCTGCGGAACCGGGAGCACGTCGTCCACAGCGGTGTCGCCGTGGCCGATGCGGCCAGCCGGCGAACGGCCATCCATCTGAGCGCCACGACCGTTTGGATGCGCGATTACAGCGACGCCGAAATCGAAGCCTACGTAGCCAGCGGCGACCCTCTGGACAAAGCCGGCGCCTACGCCATCCAGCACGCCGGATTCCGACCGGTGGCCCGCATCGAAGGTTGCTTTGCTGGCGTGATGGGGCTGCCGCTGGGCGCGTTGACCGACGGACTGGCCCACTTCAACATCAAACCGCCCGTAGACGTGGCAGCAGTCTGCCGGGAGCGGACAGGCCATCTCTGCTGCCGCGAGTATAAAAACCTATGAAATCCAATTTGCCTATCTTGCTCCTCACCGCCGATGACAGCCTCGAAACCCTAATCCGGCAAATACTCCATCGTATATCCAAGCAATATACTTTGGTATCTCTGTCTGCTGCCACCGACCTCTTCGACCGCCTGGTTGTGCAGTCGACGCCGTCTGCGCCCAAACGGTACAGCCCCCACCGGACACAGAGAGGGCTCTTCCCTGCCTTGTTGCTGCTCGATTGCGATTTTCCCGACTATCCCGCCGCCGACTTGCTGGCTCAACTGCGCGAACAAGCCCCCCACGTGCCCGTGATCACCCTCATCGCCGAGGGAGAAGAAGAGAAGGGGGTCGTGGCCATCCGCACCGGCGCTATTGATTACGTCATCAAATCCCCCCGGCGGTTACGCCGCCTGCCGGTGGCCATTGAAGCAACCCTCTATCGGGCGCGCCTGGAAACCCACCAGGCTCGCCTGCACAAAATTGCCCTGGAACTGTCGGCCGAGCTAGACCTGGAGCGAGTGCTACCTCGCGTGGTCGCCCTGGCGAAGGAACTCATCGGCGCTCAGGCCGGGGCCGTGGCTTTGCTGGACCAAGCCCAAAATGTGATCACCTATCCTTACCTGCACAACATGCCCATCGCCCTCTCTCATGTCACCGTTCCCGCCGGGACCGGTCTGGCCGGCCACGTGATGACCACCCGACAACCCATCGTCCTCAACGATTACCCCGCCCACCCCGCCGCCGTGCCAGCGTTCGTGGAGGCCGGCGTGCGGGGACTGGTGGCCGCACCCCTCATCGTCGGCCAGCAGGTGATCGGAGCCCTGGGCCTGTTCGATTTGACCGGTCAGGCACACTTCGACGACGCCGACGCGCAGGCCGTACAGGCCGTGGCCCGTCAGGCGGCCGTGGCCATTCAAAACGCTCGCCTCTACGCCGAGACCCGCGCCACCCGCGATTACTACAACACCCTGCTCAACAGCCTGCACGACGAAATCATCGTCATCAACCGCGATTACATCATCACCGAGGCCAACGAGCCGGTGTTGCGCAAAACCGGGCACACACGGGAGGAAGTGATCGGCCGTCATTGCTACGAAATTGCCCACCAGATAGACTCTCCGTGCTGGCAACGCGCCGATCACCCCTGCCCGGCCGTGGAGGTGTGGCGGACGGGCCGTCCTGCCCAGGCGGCCCACCTTCATTACGATAAGACCGGCCGCACAACTCACGTCAACGTCGTTGCCT
Organism: Chloroflexota bacterium; assembly: GCA_024276515.1. GTDB lineage: Bacteria > Chloroflexota > Anaerolineae > 4572-78 > NAK82 > JAJRXB01. Next base: position 14,296 of record JAJRXB010000170.1, on the reverse strand, counting down.
CGCCCCTCTTCGACGAAACCGGCCAGATCATCGGTGCCGTCGAATCCTGCCGGGACATGACCGCCGAGAAGCGGCTGGAAGAGCGGCTGGAGGCCATCTACCGGTTGGGACAGGAATTGACCCTGCTCCGCGACGAGGCAGTCATCGCCCGGCGAGTCCTGGAGACGGCCGTCGACGTGCTTCAGTTCGAAGTGGCCGCCTGCGGCCTGGTGGACGAGGATGCCGGCGAACTGACGTACTGTTACCTGGTTGGCGCCGAGCCGGAGGCGGTCGATCTGCACCTGCCGCTGGATGGGGAACAGGGCATCGGGGTGGCCGTGGTCCGGGGTGGCCGGGCGATCAACGTGCCCGACGTCACCCAAGACGCACGCTACGTGCCGGGAAGCTGGGAGGCTGGTTCGGCCCTGTGTGTGCCGATGAGAATCGGAGAGCGAATAATCGGAGTGCTGAATGCGGAGAGTGCCGAAGCCAGCCACTTCACCCTCGACGACGAGCGTCTCTTGCAAACCCTGGCCGATCAGGCCGCCATCGCCCTGGAAAACGCCCGGCTCTACCAGGCCGAACGCGCCCGCCGCCAGGAACTCGAGGCGGTTCAGCAGGCCAGCCTGAGTCTGACGGCCTCGCTCGAATTGAACTACGTGTTGAACGCCATCGCGCGGGCCGCTTTCAACCTGATTTCGGCCAGCAACGCCGATATTTTCCTCTACTCAAATGGCCACCTCGTCTTTGGGGCCGACATGCGGGCGGAAGGTGCTCAAAACAGACCCTACGCAACCCCTCGTCCCGAGGGCCTGACTTACACCGTCGCCCGACGGGGAGAGACCATCGTCGTGCCCAACATGAAGGACCATCCCCTGTTCGCCAACGCCCCGCCCGACTGGAAAGGCTCCATCGTCGGCCTGCCCCTCAAGATCGGCGAGCGCGTGGTGGGCGTGATGAACGTCGCCCGGCCCAAGCCCGGCCCCTTTTCCGAGGCCGAACTGCGCGCGTTGCGCCTGCTGGCCGACCAGGCCGCCATCGCCATCGAAAACGCCCGGCTCTACCAGGCCGAACGCGCCCGCCGCCAGGAGCTCGAAGCGATCCAGCGCGCCAGCCTGAGTCTGACCGCCTCGCTCGAGTTACCCCAGGTGCTAGATTCCATTGTGCACGTCGCCTTTGATCTGGTCTCGGCGCAAGATGCCCACATTTTTCTGTATGCCGAGGGCCGGCTGACCTTCGGCGTGGCCCTGTGGGCCGATGGCCGGCGAGACAAGCCCTTTGCCGAACCCCGTCCCAACGGACTGACCTACACCGTCGCCCGCGAGGGCAAGGCCATCATCGTGCCCGACATGCGCACCCACCCCCTGTTCGCCGACGCCCCACCCGATTGGGAAGGGGCCATCGTTGGCCTGCCCCTCAAGATCGGCGAGCGCGTGGTGGGCGTGATGAACGTCGCCCGACTAAAGTCCGGCCCCTTTTCCGAGGCCGAGCTGCGCGCGTTGCGTCTGCTGGCCGACCAGGCCGCCATCGCCATCGAAAACGCCCGCCTGCACGCCGAAACGGAACGGCGCGCCGAACACCTGGCGGTGCTGCACGAGTTGGACCGGGCCATCACCGCCAGCCTGCACATCGACGACGTGTACCACGCCTTCGCCCGTCACGCTGCCCGCCTGCTGCCCTACAGCCGTATGTCCATCGCCCTGCTGGAGGGGGACAAGGTGCGCATAACCTACGTGGCCGGCAAAGACGAAACCTCACCGCCGGTGGGGGCCACCCTGCCGCGCGAGACCTCGGCCATCGGCTGGGTGACCGCCCAGGGCCAGCCTTTGCTGCGCCACAACATCGCTGCCGACATACGTTTCGCCGAAGACGAACAACTGGTCGCCGGGGGAATCCGGTCGAGTATGGTCATCCCCCTGTGGGTCAAAGGGCGGGTCATCGGCACCTGGAACATGGGCAGCCGGCAGGTGGGAGCCTACACCCCAGACGACCTGGAGATGGCCCGGACGATGGCCGACCAACTGGCCATCGCCATCGAGAACGCCCGGCTGCACGAAGACCTGCAAGCTCAATTGGACGCGCTACAAGCGGCGCAAGCACGGCTGGTGCAAAGCGAAAAGCTGGCTGCCATCGGCGAACTGGTGGCCGGCGTGGCCCACGAACTGAACAACCCGCTCACCTCCATCATCGGTTTTGCCCAACTGCTGCACTACAGCGACGTGAGTGCGGAAGCCCGGCACGACCTGGACAAGATCGTGGCCCAGGCACAGCGGGCAGCCGGCATCGTGCGCAGCCTGCTCGACTTTGCCCGCCAGCGCCCGCCCGAGCGAAAGCCGGTCCAGATCAACGACGTGTTGGACGCCACCCTGGATCTGCTGGCCTACGAATTGCGTACCCACAACGTGGATTGGACCACCCACTTCGCCTCCGACCTGCCGCTCACCATGGCCGACCCGCACCAGCTACAGCAGGTCTTCGTCAACCTGGTCCACAACGCCCGCCAGGCGATGAGCGCCGCCCACGCCGGCGGCCACCTGACCATCACCACCGAACTGGCCTCCTCCACCTTCATCAACAGGATGTCCTCAGGGTATCGCAGGTCCGAGGCAGCGCCGGTCATCCGCATCACCATCCAGGACGACGGGCCGGGCATCCCGCCCCACGTGTTACCCCGCATCTTCGACCCCTTCTTCACCACCAAGCCGCCGGGGGAGGGGACCGGGCTGGGCCTGTCGGTCTGCCACGGCATCGTGAGCGAGCACAGCGGCCATATCTGGGCCGAAAGTGAGCCAGGGCAGGGCACCACCTTCTTCGTCGAACTGCCCGTCGTCGCCCCGGAGGTGCCCCGTCGGCCCAGCGCGGCGGACTGGGTGCGGCAAGCCGTGTCCACCGGCACCATCCGCATCCTGGTGGTCGACGACGAAGTAGAGATATTGGAGATGCTGGTCCGCGTCCTTCAGCGCGAAGGCTACCAGGTGGACGCCGTGCGCGACGGGGAGACCGCCCTCGCCCGGCTGGCGGAAACCCGCTACGACCTGATCCTGTGCGACGTGCGGATGCCCGGGGTGGACGGGCCGGAGATCTACCGGCGGGTGAAGGCGCAGGAGCCAGAACTGGCCCAATGCATCATCTTCACCACCGGCGACACCATCAGCCCTGCCACCCATCGTTTCCTGGAAGAGATCAACGCTTCGTATTTGAGCAAACCTTTTGAACTGGCTGACCTGATTGAGAAGGTACGGGCGGCGACGGCGAGGGGATAAATCCGCGGGGTGTGTTTCCAACGAGTTGAGGTGACAAACTGGAGTGGCAGAATTCATTCTGCTAACGGCCCAAAAAGCGGAATGAATTCCGCACTTCCATCGAAAGGTAGCTCCACATTTAACCGTAAGCGAGCGAGGAGATCAAACACTCTATGCGGGCGATCTTACAGCGTGTGAAACGAGGCGCGGTGTCGGTGGATGGTCAGGTCGTGGGGGCCATCGGTGTGGGGCTGGTGGTCCTGGTAGGCACCACCCACGACGACGCCCCCGCTCAGGCCGAAGCCCTGGCCCGCAAGATGGCTAACTTGCGTATCTTCGAAGACGATGCCGGTAAGATGAACCTGTCGGCGCTGGACGTGGGGGCCGAAGTGCTGGTCATCTCGCAGTTTACCCTGTACGCCGATTGCCGGCGCGGGCGTCGGCCCAGCTTCACCCAGGCCGCCCGCCCCGAAGTCGCCGAGCCGCTCATCGAGCACTTCGTCCGGGCGTTGCAGGCCGAAGGCATCTCTCGCGTCGCCACCGGGGTGTTTGGGGCCCACATGCTGGTCGAAATCCACAACGATGGGCCGGTGACCATCATCCTGGACACGGCAGACGATGGACGAAAGACGAAGGCCGGCTGACGAGTCTGCCTGACCATCGTCTACCGTCCACCCTCCCCTATCTGCCGCCTACTCCTTTGGCATATCTCTCAAGTGGATATAGGCCGGGCGCATCCGCAGTTCGGGGTAGCCGGGGTAGATGATGCTCCAGTAACTTTGCTCGTCGTCCCTGCCCCACTGCGGATTGGGCATGTAAATGAGGCTCATCACGGCAATCCAGGGCTGCCAGTTTTCTTTGGCATATTTGTAGGCGCGGACCAAATACTCGGCCTGCTCCTGGTCGCTGACGGCGTGCCATGCGTAGGGGGAACCGGGTCGGCGATCGGTGGTCCAGCCGAATTCCAGCAACACGATGCGCTTCTCGGCGTCGCCGTTGGCCACCATCACCGCCCGCACGTCTTCGACGTGGCGGAAGCAATAGATACGTCTCAGGTCCGGCGGGCTGGGATCGTAATTATTCAGCTTCGGATCGTTGGCGACCACGTTTGGGTCGGTTTCGGGAGGGGCTTTGTAGCCGGCACCGTGCGCGCCCAGCAGATCGAAATAAGGGGCGGCGCCGGCATCGTACATGCCCTGGATGAAGATGGTATCGGGCATGGCGACCTCGTCCCAACGGGTGGTCGGCGCCAGCCCGGCGCTGATGACGTAAGCGTTGGGATCGACCGCTTTGATGGCCTGGTAGGCCACTTTGAGCAACTCGGTGTACTCGGCCGGGTTGGGCGGGCGGTCCCCCCATTCGCGGGCCAGGTTGGGCTCGTTCCAAATCTGATAGGCGTCAATGCGACCTTTGTAGCGAGTCGCCAGGGCGGTGAGGAAGCGGGCGAAGTCCCGGTAGTTGTCGGGCGGCCCGACTTCCGGGTAGCCACCGCCAGCCCACTCCGGCTGCACTCCCACGCGGGCGATGACGTGCAGTCCGTAGGCGTCAATCTGATCCATCACCCGGTCCGGGTTGGTCCAGTTAAAAACGCCCGGACCGGCCCCCTCGATTTCGCGCCAGGCGAACTCCTGTTTCACCCAACGGAAGCCGGCCTCTTTCACCAATTGCAAATCCCGATCGGCCACTTCCTGCCGCCAAAATAGAAAAACCTGCATGCCGTAGTCGGGTGAAGTCATCACGGCCAGGGGAGGTTGGACGTCGTCTTCCGGGGCTTCCGCAGTCACCGGCTCGCCGCCAGGGGGTGACCCGGCTGTGCCCGCCGGCGTCGCCGGCGATGCTATGGGGGTGGGAGACGGCGTTGGGGAAGCAGCACGCTCAGGCGAAGGTGCAGGGGCATCGGTGGCGGGGGAAGCAGAGGTGCAGGCAACAGCACCCAGCGTCGCCAGCAGCACAAGGCCAATGCGGAGCGCAGAACGTAAAACGCGATGTGTAAAACGCCATAAAGTTGCCAGATAGGTCACCGTTCTCACGTGTCACACTCTACGCTTTACGCTCCACAAACGCGGTTGAAACCGCTCCTGCAGGCCTGACGGCCAGGCGTCCACCTCCCGTGGACGCCAGCGCCTCGCCGCAGGCCGACGCCTCGGCCTGGGGCCTTCAGGCGCGACTTTAGTCGCTATCGCCTGATGCCGGGCCAGATAAAAGACGCATCCTGCCATAGAATTGAAATGCGCCACGCCTGCACCGCACCCTACTTTGCGATCCCGGCCAGGCTATGATAAGCCGGGGTTGGTCCCTCGGGGGTGAGGATGCTGAAGGCCGCCTGCTCGGAGCCAGGACGGGTGACGCCGTAGTTCAGATTCCAGAGGAACATCGGGCCCACCCAGCCCCAACCTTTGGCCTGCTGAAAGGCCTCCACAATCCACTGGGCCTGCTCTTCTCGGGTGTTGTCGGCGGCGTATTCGTAGCCGGTTTGGGGCGTGCTCGACACGGCCCACCCAAACTCGGTGGGCCAGAGGCGTTTGTCGGTGTCGCCGTTGGCGACCATCACCTGCCGATAGCCTTCCATCGTGCCCCGGAAGCACCAGCTATGGTGACGGTTGTCGAACGGCCCCCGGAAGCCGGCCGTGGGGTCGGTGACCGTTTGCCAGTCGGCGGTGGCCGGGCAGTTGTAGCCGCTGGGATGGACGCCGATGGCGTCGGACACGTTTTTCAGGCCGGCGGCGTACATGGCGCTCAGATAGTTGATGTCGTCGATGGCCGCGCCGGGCACGTCGCCGGCCGGGGTCGGCGCCCCGCTGACGACGACGATGGTGGGGTCGGCGGTTTTGATGGCCTGGTACGCCGCCGAGAGCAAGGCCACGTAGTCCGCCGGCGGCATTGGCGCACCGCCTCCTTCGCGGGCCAGGTTTTGTTCGTTCCACACCTCGATGGCCTGCACCCCACCCCGATAGCGTTGAGCCAGTTCACCCACAAAGAAGGCATACGTGCCGGGATCGGCAGGGGGGCCTTCCTGGGCCAGATCGGTGTTGGCCGGGCGCGCCCAGTCGGGGGCTTTGACGATGCTGAGCAAAATGTTGAACCCGGCGTCGTGATAGGTTCGGATCAGGCGATCCCACTCGCCCCAATTGCGGACTCCTTGCTGCGGTTCGGTCTCTTTCCACGACAGTTGGAATTTCACCCACCTGATTCCCAACGCATTGAGATGAGCGATGATCTCCGCCGGGTCGCCGCTGGGGTCAACCTGAATGCCGTAGGCAAACGAAGCCGAGACCGGGGGGGGTGGCGGAGGCGGCGACGTGGGCTGGGCGACGGTGGGAGTTTCCTGAGCCGGTGGCGGGGTGGCCGTGTCGTTGGCGTCGGGTGTCTCGGCCGGCGGGGCGACGGTAGGTTGCTCCGCCGACGCCGGGGTATCCTGGGCGGCAGGGGTAGACAAGGGGGCCGTCGGCGGGTTGTCTCCCTCTGGAGTGGGTGTCGCCGTGGCAAAGTTGACGACGACGCCGCCAGGCGTGGGGAGAGCGTCGTCGTTGGGCCGGTTGGGATGCCAGAAGAAGGCAGCCAGAGCAAAAGCGCCGGCGCAGACGACGACGAGGGTCAGCCCGCCGCCCAGGATGATGGGCAGCCAGTTTCTCTGACCGGCAGGGCGTGAGTTGACGGGTTTGAAACTAGGTTCGCGTTGCATTCAAAGCACCTTTTTACTTGGGCATATTGGCCAAAGCCGCGTAAGCGGGGACAGGCCCGCCGGGTGTGAGCAGGGCAAAGTTGGCCAGTTCCGTGCCGGCGGCGGTGACGCCGTAGTCCAGGTTCCACAGGAACATCGTGCCCACCCAACCCCAGGCTTTACCCTGCTGGTAGGCCTCCACGATCCATTGCGCCTGTTCCTCGTAGGTATTGTCCCGGGCGTATTCGTAGCCCGCCTGAGGGTTGCTGGAGACGGCCCAGCCGAACTCGGTGGGCCAGATGGTCTTGGCGGTGTCGCCGTTGGCGACCATCACGTTGCGGTAGCCTTCCATCGTGCCCCGGAAGCACCAGCTATGGTGACGGTTGTCGAAAGGTCCCCGGAAGCTGGCCGTGGGGTCGGTGACCGTTTGCCAGTCGGCGGTGGCCGGGCAGTTGTAGCCGCTGGGGTGAGCGCCGATGGCGTCGGACACGTTCTTCAGCCCGGCGGCGTACATGGCGCTCAGGTAGTTGATGTCGTCGATGGCGGCGCCGCCCACGTCGCCGGCCGGGGTCGGCGCGCCGCTGACGACGATCATGTTCGGGTCGGCGGTTTTGATGGCCTGGTACGCCGCCGACAGCATCGCCACGTATTGTTCCGGCGGCATGGGTGAGCCGCCCCCTTCGTACCACAGGTTTTGTTCGTTCCACACTTCGATGGCCTGCACCCGGCCTTTGTATCGCTGGGCCACCTCGCCCAGGAAGCGGGCAAAGGTGCCGTAGTCGGCGGGCGGACCTTCCACGCTGCGGTCGTCGCCGGCCGGCCGGGCCCAGTCGGGGGCTTTGGGGATGCTGAGCAACACTTTGATGCCGGCCCCGCTGTAGGCCCCGATCACGTCGTCCCACATGCCCCATTGATAGTCACCCGGGTTGGGCTCCACGTCCTTCCAGGGCATTTGCAGTTTCACCCAACGGAAACCCAACGCCTGAATGTGACCGATGTTGGCCGCCTTGTTGCCACGCGGGTCTACCTGGATGCCGTAATCGAAGGGCAGGTTGCCCACCGCCGATGCCACCGCCGGCTGCGGAGTAGGGGCGGCCGCCTGCACCGGCTCGGGCGTGGGAGTAGGTTGCGGCGTGGGGGTGGGGGGCGGCGCGGTGGGCGTGGGCGTCGGCAATGGGGTGGGGGTAGGAGTCGGTGTGGGCGTGGCGACCAGCACCGACACGCTCCCCCGCGCAGCGCCGGTCACGCCGCCGTCGGAGGAGATGGACGCCGCGATGACGAACTCTCCCCCCTCTTGCGGCGCGGTCCAGGCGTAGCGGGGATCGGTCAACTCGGTGCTGTCCTGGGCCAACACGTCTCCCGACGGGCTTTCTACCCGCCACACCACGTCGAACTGACTCTCGACCGGCGGGATGACCAGGTTGAGGAATTTGCGGATGACCTCCCAAATCTGGCCGTCGTTCTCCTCGCCGAGCAGATTTTGCACGGCCACGCCCCGCAGGTTGTAGTCGGCCACGTATTGTAGCTTGCGGGCGATGCTGGCCGCGTTTTCCAGCCAGACGGTGTGTTGCTGGCCGTTGGGGTCCACGTAGGCAAACCAATAGGTGCCGCTGGCCGGGTCGAACTGGATGCCGGTGGACTGTTGCAGCCCGGCCAGGGTGAAGGTGACTTGCTGCCCAGGGTTGACGATGGTGCTGCCCCCTTCTACCGTGACCTGGCCAAAGGGAGCCAGGGCTTCGGCGTAGGGGATTTCTTTCTGGTCCCCGTCGGTGCGCTCGGTGCTGCGGGTAGAGATGAGCAGTTGCAATTTGTAGCGATTGATCTCGCCGACGGCCCACTGAAGCATCGCGTCCATCTGGCCGCCGGGGTTATAGGCAGCCGGATCGCTGGGGACGGGGATTTTCACCGTGTCGGCCACGGCGCCGATGGCGCGCCAGTCGTACACGCCGGTCTCCCAGCGGTCCAGGGCGATTTGCACCGGCAGTTCCACGCGCACCGAAAGTTGCTTGCCCTGTTCGTGCAGGGCGTCGGCCAGTTCGGTGATGAAACCGGTGTACTCGTCTCGCAGGTCGGGGGCGATGCCCCGGTAGTCGATGTCGATGCCAGGGTAGGCATTGCGCACCACCAGCTCGACGATGCGGTTGATGTGTTCCTCACGGGCGCGCGCGTCGATCAGCATGTTGTCAATCAGGTCGCTGCGCACCACGCCGCTGTCTTCCCAGTTGCGTAGGGTGGGGACGACGATGTAAGCGGCGGTCTGATCGGGGTGAGGCAAGGCATCGGGGTCGCCCCGAATCGCCCCGTCGCTGTCCAGGTAGAGTCCCTGGGGATTGATCTCTACCACGGTGTCTCGTGCCTGATCGGGCAAGGCGACCGCGAGCGCCAGGTCGGCGGAGACCGATGGTTGGAGCGGCTTGGTTTGCATCACCACCACCGACTGCGGCAGATAGTCCAACTGCGCCTCGATGAAGTCGTCGCCGGGGGGGATGAAATGGGGCAGCCATTCCCAGGCTTCGCCGTTCCACGAGTACAGGTCCAGGGTGCGCAAAGGTTCAGCATCGGCCGGCGTAGGGACGCGAACCACCACTTTGGTGGGAGGTTCCTGCCCGCGGAATTGGATGTGGTAATAGGAGCTTTTCACAATGAGCCACGGGGGGATGTTCTCGGCGGCTTTCAGCAAATTGTTGCCGGCAGATCCTTCCAGGAAGCTGCTGCGGGGGACGGCGGTGAACTTTACTTTGGTCCTGCCTTTCATCCCTTCCGGCAAGATCATCACCTGCGCCCCATCGTCGGTGCTGACGAGGCCACCTTCCTGAGTAGGGATTTTAGCGTAGCCGTAGCTCAAAAGTCGCTCACCGGCCGAAATCGGGGGAAGAAGGATACTGGCCACCAGTAGGATGGCGATCAATCCGTAGATGACCAGCCCGCCCAGTGTGCCCTCAATCACCGATTCGAATGAGTGCAACCAGGATTTATTTACATTGCTTTCCATAGGAGTCGCGCTATCTCCTTTCCTGAGTTTAGTAGAGAGTAGACAGGGATCAGAGGGTCAGGGAACGAAATTCTCCGATTCCCTGATTCCCCGATCCCTGGTTCCCTGATCTCTTCTCTACCGTCTACCATCATCCATACATACGGGCGGTATTCTATCACAGGGGTGGGGCTTTGGCAAAAAGCGGACGACGAGCCCTCTGGCAAAGCTGTAGCTGGTCTCCGGACCGAGCCACAGCGAAGGGCCGACCACAGCCCCAAGCGAGCAGTTACGAGCGAAGAAAGAGCATCCGGTCGAGACCGGCGTAGTCTTTGGCAATTTCGACCGTCGCCTGGGGGAAGTGGCGGCGGGCCAAAGCAAGAACCTCTGCCCCCTGGCCGGCGCCGATTTCCATCAACAGTGCGCCATCCGGGCGCAGCCGGTCCGAGGCCACGGCCAGCAGACGGCGGATCGTCGCCAGCCCATCGGGGCCGCCGTCGAGGGCGGCGCGGGGCTCCCAGCGGGCCACCTCGGGCGGGGCGGCGGCCAGGTCGGCGGGGCTGAGGTATGGGGGGTTGGCGACGACGAGCGAGAAACCTCCGGCCAGCGGGGCCAGCAGGTCGCCCTGGACGCAATGAACGCGGCCGGCGACGCCGTGCCGGGCAGCGTTGCGCCGGGCCAGGGCCAGGGCGGCGGGCGAGGTGTCGGTGGCGACGACGAGAGCTCCCGGCAAGTGCACGGCCAGGGTCACGGCAATGGCCCCGCTGCCGGTCCCCACGTCGGCGATGGTCAGCGGGGCGGGGACACGTTCGGCCCATCCGAGGGCCTGTTCCACCAGCAGTTCCGTCTCGGGCCGGGGGACGAGCACGTCGGGGGTGACGACAAAGTCCAGGCCAAAGAACTCTTTGTGGCCGGTGAGGTAGGCGACCGGCTCCCGTTTGGCCCGGCGGGAGACCAGGGCCCGGTAGGCACTCAATTGACGGGGGGAAGGGAGATGTTCGGGATGGGCGTAGAGCCAGGCCCGGTCTTGCCCCAAGACGTGGGCCAGCAACACTTCGGCGTCCAGGCGGGGGGTGTCGCAACCGGCAAAGGTCAGGGTGTGGGTCGCCTCCCGCAAGACACTGTCTACAGATTTCATATTGCGGATTGCCGCTTGCCGATGCAGGAGGCGTACGTAAGCTCGCCCAGAAACGGCTGTGAAAAACCGAAAACGAATTTATGCATCACTGTACTTGGACCGGGACAGCAGGCAGACCGTTATGCCATCGCCAGTTCCTTCAGCTTGGCCGCCTGGTCGGCCTCGATGAGAGCCTGGATGAGTTCATCCAGATCGCCTTCCAGGATGCTTTCCAGCCGGTGACTGGTGAAGCCGATGCGATGGTCTGTCACCCGGTTTTGGGGGAAATTGTAGGTGCGGATTTTCTCGCTGCGGTCGCCAGAGCCAACCTGCGAGCGCCGGGCAGCACCCTGCTCTTCCATCAGCCGTCGTTGTTCCATTTCGTACAGGCGGGAACGGAGAATGGCCATCGCGCGCAGCTTGTTCTGAAGCTGCGAACGTTCGTCCTGGCAGGCGACGACGATGCCGGTGGGCAGATGGGTGATCCGGACCGCCGAGTCGGTGGTGTTGACCGACTGTCCCCCGGCCCCCTGAGAGCGAAAGATGTCAATCCGAATGTCGTTGGGATCAACTTCTACCTCCACCTCTTCCATCTCAGGCAGCACAGCCACGGTGGCGGTGGAGGTATGGATGCGCCCGCTGGCTTCCGTCTCGGGCACACGCTGCACGCGGTGGACGCCGCTCTCGTACTTAAGACGTGAATAAGCGCCGCGTCCATTCACCTGAAAGATGATCTCTTTGAAGCCACCGATGCCGGTGGGATGGCTGCTCAACACCTGCGTTTTCCAGCCCTGGGCCTCGGCGTAGCGACTGTACATGCGATACAGGTCGGCAGCAAATAGAGCCGCTTCCTCGCCGCCGGCGCCAGCCCGGATCTCGACGATGACGTTCTTCTCATCGTTGGGGTCTTTGGGCAGCAGCAACAGCCGCAGTCGCTCGGCCAGTTCCGCTTCTTGCCGCTCCAAATCGGCGATCTCCTCTTGCACCAACGTCAGCATCTCGCCGTCGAGCCCGTCGTCGAACATGGTGCGTGTTTCGGCCAATTGATTCCTCACGTCTCGAAAACGACGGTAGGTTTGGACCAGTTCTTCCAGATCGGCCGCCTCCTGACCGTACCGGCGCAGCAGGTCGGGGTTGGTGGCTACCTGGGGGTCGGCCATCAAACGATTCAGTTCTTCGTACCGGGCCTCTACGGCCGCCAGTTTATCTAACATTGTGTATGCACCTGGTGTATGTCCTGGCAAAGCCCGCCGGTCGGGGACAGGGCGGGCTTTGCCAGGAGTATGCTATGGGTGTGTTTCAAATGAGTTGAGGTGACAGGCTGGAGTGCAGAATTCATTCTGCCAACAGCCCAAAAAACGGAATAAATTCCGCACTCCAACTGAGATGAAACACACCCGTATGATATATGAACTCGGGGAAGTCGTCAAGAAAAGATATAGACATTTTACCCCAACCAACGTATAATTGCCCTACACCGAGATATTAGAGTCGTTCCCAGATAAACTTACGCCAGGGTGACAGTCACTTTTGGCACAATGATTGGGTCACGACTTACAAAACCTCCTCGTTTTCGCGCCATTTCAAGTGACTGTCACCTGCTTTTGCTTAAAGGGGAACAATTCTATTGAGAGCCTTTCACAATGACTTCCAACCTCTATCCTTTGGAACCAGATGACCTGATGCGCGTCTTGCCCCGGCTGATGCTGGCCTGGGACGGGCAGTGGTTTCTCAAAGTCCACGACGAGTTCGACTGGGAGACGGCAACCCGTCTCAATGCGCGGGTGCGTGCTGCCTTTGGACGCATCGAAATGCGGACGATGCTCCGCGCCCTGGGCAAGCGTCGCGCGGACGACCTGCCCGACGCGGTGCGCGTTTTGCGCACGTACATCGAGAGGGTGTTCGCCGCCGGGTTTGCGGGCGATTTTCACGTCGACGGGGACCGGCTGGAGGCCTCCATCACCACCTGCGCCGCCTGGGAGGGCGCAAAGCGGGCCGCCCTGGAGCGGGCGGACCAGGCATGCATCGCCTGCGAAACGCTGTGGCCCGCCTGGTTTAAGGCTCTGCTGCCCAATCACCAGATCACCCTCGACGTTCAGGGCCGTATGGGCTACGGCGACCCGCGCTGTCACTTTGTGGTGCACTGCAAAAGAGAGCAACGAGAGAGTATGGAGAGCTAAATGGAGCGCAGTCCTGTTGGCGACGAAACCCACGTCATCGCGCGGGGACGGCCGGCCAAACTGTTCCTGGTGGTATCGTTGCTGGTCATCGGCACATTTTTATTGGCTCCGCCCTGGACGGTGTTGGGCAAAACGCGGCTGGTGGGATATGCCATCTGCCACCAGATGCCGGCGCGCTCGTTCCACATCGCCGGGCGCCAGTTGCCCCTGTGCGCTCGCTGCACCGGCATCTACATGGGGGCGCTGGCCGGCTTCGCGCTGATGACGCTGTGGGGTCGCCGACGGGCGGCCGGCCTGCCCCCTGTCCCCATCACCCTCATCCTGATCGGTTTCATCGGCATCATGGGGGTCGATGGTCTCAACTCGTATCTCACCTTCTTCCCCAATATGCCCCACCTTTACGAGCCACGGAACTGGCTCCGGCTGACCACCGGCACCCTCGACGGGCTGGCCCTGAGCGCCATCGTTTACCCCGTGTTGAATTACAGCCTGTGGCGTGACGCGGTCGAAGAGCCATCGGTGCGAAATTTCAAGGAACTGGCGCTGATGGTGGCGACTGGCGGGGTGATCATCGCCCTGGTTCTGCTGGAACTCCCCCCGCTGCTCTATCCGCTGGCCGTCTTGAGCACGCTGGGCGTGCTGGTGATGCTCGGATCGCTCAACACGATGATTGTGCTGGCCCTGACCCGCCGCGAAGGAGTGGCCCTCACCTGGCAACAGGCTGTGTTGCCGGTGACGATGGGGCTGGCAATTGCCTTCCTGGAAATCGGCGGCATGGACACCCTGCGAGCCATCATCACCCGCACCCTCGGCCTTCCCTTTTGAGGTAAGGTTGGCGACCGGCTTGATACCAGGCCGAAACAGATGTATAATGTCCCCAACGTTGACAGCAGAGAGACTGCCACAGGAGTCAGTCGAATGCGAACGTTGTTGGTCATCACCCACTATCGCCATCGTAATTATCCGGTTGACAAATGAGCCTTGCCTTTGAGTCAGGGCTCATTTACAGGAGTTACGCACTTGAGACCTCACAGGTTTTTGAACAGTGCCTGGTAGATGAACTCATACCCAAACGGGCACATTTTCACGCTTTGGAGAGCCTGTGGAAACCTGTGAGGTCTTATTGGGTTTTCGATCTCACCAACT
>JAJRXB010000169.1 GCA_024276515.1 Chloroflexota bacterium | reverse complement strand
TGCTGACGGAGTCGAAGTTGTCGGGGGTGATCTCCTGGTCGTCCACCGTCACGCCAAAGGTCTCTTCGACGAAGAGCACCAGCTCCAGCACGCCGACGGAGTCGACGATGCCTTCTTGCAGAAAGGAGTCGTCATCATCGTACTCAAAGCCGTTGTCGCTGAAGAGCAGGTTCTGGGCCACGTATTTCCGAATTTGGGCTTCGATTTCCATAAGTTTTGCCTCGTTGCTCGTTGCTCGTTACTTGCTGTCTGCCGTCTGTCTTGCTTCTGCAATTACCTCTCGGTAGAGCGCTTCCAGCTTCTCGGCGGCTACGCTCCAGTTGTGATGGGTTTCCACATAGCGTCGTCCGGCCTGGCCAACGCGGTGACGCAACGTGCCGTCGGTCAGCAGGGCCACCACCGCTTCGGCGAGGGCCTGGGGCGTGTCGGCTACCAGCAAATCCCGGCCGGGCTGTGCCTGGAGGGCGGTGATCGCCTGGGGTGTGCTGACGACGGGGGTGGCCATAGCCATCGCTTCCAGCACCTTGTTTTGAATGCCGACGCCGTAGCGCATCGGCGACACGGCCACGGTCGCCCGGGCCAGGTAGGGACGCAGGTCGGGCACGGTGCCGGTGACGGTGATGCGGGGGTCGGAGGCCAGTGCCAGCAGTTCGGCGGTCGGGTCTTTGCCGACGATGGTGAGCCGGGCGTCGGGCAGTTGTCTCCAGACGTGGGGCATCACCTGGGTGGCCAGGTCGAGCGCGGCGGCCACGTTGGCGTGATAGCTCATCTTGCCGCTGAAGACGAGCGTCGCCGGATCGCGGGACACGTCCAATGGGGCGAAGTAGTCCAGGTCTACCCCGTTGGGCAGCACGACCAACCGGCCATCGACGTCTTGCCCGGTCGAGAGTTCGGCCAGCGCTTCCCTGTCCTGGGGCGAGGTGACGAGCACGCGCGAGTAGCGTTCCAGCAGACGGCCTTCGTAGCGACGGGTGCGGGCCAGGTCCAGGCGGGCCAGCAGTCGGCTGCGCCACGTCGGCCCGGAGTGACGTGCCCGTTCGAAGAGCAGCGTGATGGAGTCGACCGAGTCGAACACGGTGGGAACCCCGTTCACGGCCCGGCTGAGTTCGGCGCCGCGCAGGTGCTCCACGTGTACCACGTCGAACGTCTCTTCGGCTTGTGTCTGCCGGATGAGGGCCGTCATCTCCGGCGACCACGAATAGGCCGCCTGGAACGGAGTCTGGCCGGGCAGCACGCGCAGACCGTTCCACAGCGTTCGCCAGCGGGGCAGCGGCACGGTCTGCACACGCCGACACCAGGCACGCAGCGAGTCGAGGCCGCCGGTGTCTTCTCCCGGCGGCTCCAGTGCCAGTAGCGTGATTTGGTGACCGCGTTGGGCCAGGGCCTTGATTAAATTATAAGGCCGCACGCGGATAAGGGAGGGCAGGTAGGGACTGATGAATAGCACGCGCAACGGTTTCACAAAAATGCTCTCTCCCAGCCGGTCTGCCGTGTCGGGCAAGTGTGTACCCGGGTGCATTTCAATTCTATGGCAGGATGCGTCTTTTATCTGGCCCGGCATCAGGCGATAGCGACTAAAGTCGCGCCTGAAGGCCCCAGGCCGAGGCGTCCACGGGAGGTGGACGCCTGGCCGTCAGGCCTGCAGGAGCGGTTTCAACCGCGTTTGTGCCCTGGCACAAAATCCGCCATAAAACTGAAATGCGTCCTGTGTACCCTCCCGCAGGTTGTGGACGAGGTCGTGGTCACGAGATGGTCTGTCGAAAAGCGAATCTGGTCCTCTGGCCGGTGATTTCGGGGCCTGCGGGAGGGTAGGTGAAAACCATCTCGGGTTGTGTGACTACCACAATTAAACCCCAAAAATATCAGAATCTAGTGAGGGAAACACATGAAAAAAGTTAGAAATGGTTTGAATTGGGGAATCGAGGGGGGTGGCTGCTTGACAGAAAAGGGGCTCTGTGATACCGTGCCAATATTCAAAAAATGTATCGAGGTCATCGCCTATGTTCAACGAACAGCACGACAGCAGCGACCGATCCCCTCTTTTGCGCCTGACCGACGGGGTAATTGCCCTGGAGTTGATCTGGCCGTTCCCCTTGATGGCGGTCGGGGTGTTGGGGATAAGCGATCCTTTGGTGGCCGGTGTCGCGGTCATCCTGGCTCTGATGCCCTGGCCTGCCCGGTTGCTGGTCTTTGGCCGGCCCACGCGGCAGGCCTTCGTCGGTGGGGGGCTGGGATTGCTGGTGGTCGGCGCGTTGGTGGGGATGTGGGCGACGTATGACCCGGCCTTGAGTTGGCCTATGCTGCTGACTCTGTTGGGTAGTGTCTGTTTCTTCTTTGCCATCGTCAATTCCCCCCGCTCGCCCTGGCCGGTGGCGAGCGGACTGGTGATGGCGGCCGGCCTGGTGGCTCTCTATTTCGTGGGGCAATACGCGCATTTTGGCTATCGGTGGGAGATGGGCCGGCTGGCTCGTTTGGGGCGGATGACGGGCTCGCTGATGCCCGACCTGGTTTTCTTTGTGCCTCACCCCAACGCAGTGGCCGGCTTGCTGGAAGGCGCGTTGCTGTTGAATCTGGCGCTGATCTGGCGGGCGCGCGGGGGCCGGCGATGGGCCTGGGGTGTGGTGCTGGTCGTCATCGCCTATGGGTTGCTCGTCTCCGAGTCGCGGGGGGCCTGGGTTGGGCTGGCGGTGGTGATGGGCATCGGGGTGCTGTTGCTCGTCCCGAGCCGGGCATTCCGGCTGACTCTGGCGGCGGCGGGGATCGCAGGGAGTCTGCTTGCGACCTATGCCGCCGTGCGTCTCGTGACACCCGACCGGCAGATAATTTTCCTCAGTTCGGCGTTGAACACCGTTGGCAATCGTCTGCTCCTCTACCGGAACAGCCTTTACCTGCTGGGCGACTATCCCTTCACCGGCATCGGTTTGGGTGACACCTTTGCCATGGTCTATTCGCGTTACCAGTTGCTCATTTCGGTCCCTTTTCTCACCTATTCTCACAACCTGTTCCTGTCGGTTGGGTTGGGACAGGGTGCGCTGGGGCTGGTGGCGTTGGCCTGGCTGTTGATCGGCTTTTACCGCTTTGTCGTTCGCGTGGAGCGGGCCGGCTTGCGCGTGAGGTCGTTGCTCCTCTTCCGCGCTGCCTGGCTGGGCGCGACGGCCACCTTTATCCACGGCCTGATCGACTCGCCCCAATTCTCGGATTCTCGTTGGACGATGCCGATGCTCTTTGCCTTGTTGGGATTGGCGGTGGCGACAGGCCGCCCGGCGCTGATACGGCTGGGGCAAAGGGAGATACGTCGTCGCCGGGGGTGGGTTGCTCTGGGGATGGTGGTCGTTGCTTTGGCCCTGGCTGCCACCGTGTTCCGGCAGCCCCTCGTCAGCGCGTGGTACGCGAACCTGGGAGCTATCTACCAGACCCGCGCCGACCTGTCGCCCGACCTGGACGAGACGGCCCGTGGCGCGACGATGGCGCGGGCGGTGACTTATTTCGAGCGTGCTCTCAGCCTGGACCCCTCGCAGCCGGTGGCCAACCGTCGCCTGGGCATAATGGCTCTGGACCGGGGCGATTTTGACGCCGCCATCGCCTACCTGGAACGAGCCTACTCGCAAGAGCCGGGGAACCAGGTCACGTTGAAGGCGCTTGGCTACGCCTATCTGTGGGCCGGCCGGCTGGACCCGGCGGAGGGACTCTTCCGGCAACTGGACGCTCGGAGCGAATTGATCGGGGAGCTCAAAACCTGGCGTTGGTGGTGGGGCACACAGGGCCGAGAAGACCTGTCGGACTATGCCGAGGAGATGGTCCGGCGTCTCTCAGGCGAAAGGTGACGAGCTCAGGTGACAGGCACCTGCAAAAGTGCCTGTCACCTATGCCTGAGTAGTACCAGGGCTTTTCAACGTTCTAGCGTGAGCAAGGTGACAGTCACCTTGTTCGGCATGACACGTTGACAAAAACGGTAAGAAATGGTTGTCAAGTGCCTTCCTCTCGCCAAAAGATCGGAGGTGACTGTCACCTGGGTTAATTCTTTGAAAAGCCCTGGAGTAGTAGCCCGCAAAGTTGCTGACATAGAATGAAGCTGGTATAGTAATGCAGAATTTCATTGGAAGGGTACCAAGGATGAGACTCCAGGAGGCCAGAGCACAAATGATCTTCACCCTTTTAATCGCCCTCGTTGCGATCCTGTTGCTGGTGGGCGGGCAGACGTTGCTCAAGGTGGGGCTAAACGACATCGGCGGGGTGAGCCTGTTCGGCGGGAACCCGGTGGGCAGCCTGCTGGGATTGTTTCGCACTCCCTGGATCATTCTGGGTTTTGCCTGCTACGGTGCCAGCTCCCTGCTGTGGCTCGACGTGCTGAGCAAGCTCGACTTCAGCCTGGCCTTCCCGATGGTCAGTCTCACCTACGTCTTTACGCTTGTGATTGGGCGATTTCTCTTTCACGAGACGGTGGGACTGGAGCGGGTCGTTGGTGTGCTTTTGATTTTGGGCGGGATATTCTTCGTCGTCCGCAGCGGCCGCTGACGCCCTGGCCCGCGTCAACTTGAGACTTCGGAGATTTCCAACGAATATCCGGCTGGTGGCCGGCGAAATCCCTTTCAAAAACTTCTGAAGTCATACCCTTTAGCCTTGCTAAGGTTGCCGACAGCCAGGTTTCGGAAAACGGTAGTGGTAGAAAAGTAAGTGATGTGTCATTGCGAGGGAGTGAAACGGACGAAGCAATCCCCGCATTGCAGGCCGGAGATTGCTCACCTGCCCCACCGCAGTACCCCGTACGGGGCACGCAGGTGCGGGTCGCTTCGCTCGCAATGACATCCCCCGTTACTTACAGTTTAACCACCACCGTCTGTTACTATTATGAATTGAGGCAAGTATACGATTGTGAAGACGACCGTCATCGTTCCTACTTACAACGAGCGTGAGAATCTGGCCGATCTGGTCGGCCAGATTCTCGACCTGGACATCGGCGCTCACGTCATCGTGGTGGACGACAACTCGCCCGATGGCACCGGCGAACTGGCCGACGAACTGGCCGCCCGCAACGGGCGGATCCGTGTCGTCCACCGGCGGGGCAAGCTGGGACTGGGTACGGCTTACGTCGCCGGCTTCAAACAGGCTTTGGCCGAAGGGGCCGACCGGGTGGTGACGATGGACGCCGATTTTTCGCACAACCCCCGCTACATCCCGGCTCTGGTCTCGCTGACCGATCGGTATCACGTGGGCATCGGTTCCCGTTACGTGCCCGGCGGCGGGGTGATGGCCAACTGGGGGATGCACCGCAAGCTTTTAAGCTGGGGGGCCAACCACTTTGTCCGGCTGATCCTGGGATTGAAAGCCCGCGATTGCACCGCCGGCTTTCGCTGCTATCGGCGCGAGGTATTGCAAAACATTGACCTGGATCGCATCTTCTCCAATGGCTATTCGTTTTTAATCGAAATGATGTACAAATGCCAGCGGCTAGGTTATACGTTTGGCGAGACCCCCATCCTGTTTGAGAACCGACGTCGGGGGGATTCTAAAATTTCTCAGAAAGAGATTTACAAAGCGATGTACACGGTGTTGCGCCTGGGCGTCGGTCGTCTCCTGTTCTGGCGCAAATGTGATCGTTATGGGACGCCAACTCACGGCATTGAGCTCGATACGGACAACCCTCTCTGAGTGTCCACCCGCCAAAAAACGCGGATGATCGCCAGTTGAAGCTCGGAGATCGTTGAGGGTAACCGTTCAGGTAGACGTTCAGAATGGGCCTAACTACCTCTGGATTTGTCATTGCGAGCGAAGCGAAGCAATCTCCAGGGCACAGTTGCTGTTAATGACGGGGATTGCTTCGTCACTTCGTTCCTCGCAATGACACCCCCTGAACGCTTACCGTTGAGGAAGTGGTAGTGGTAGAAAAGTAAGTGATATGTCATTGCGAGGGAGTGAAACGGACGAAGCAATCTCCGCATTGCAGGCCGGAGATTGCTCACCTGCCCCACCGCAGTACCCCGTACGGGGCACGCAGGTGCGGGTCGCTTCGCTCGCAATGACATCCCCCGTCACTTACAGTTTAACCACCACCGAGGAAGTGATGCCGAATGTCACCCCGACTTGACAAGCAACGTATGGCCGAACCGCGATCTCTTTTGTTGGTCGTCAGTTTGCAACTCGGCCTGCTGCTGTTGGCGTTTTACTACACCTTTATCGGCGGCCAGACCGCCCTGGGAGTCTACGACCACACGTGGCGGGCCATTACCCAGTGGGTCACCACCGCTCTCGTCGCCGGTTGGCTGCTGTGGCGCTGGTTCAATCCGCGCAAAATTTTCAAAACCCCGGTTGATTTTCCCCTTCTCTGGTTGTTGTTGGCCTGGTCCCTGGCGACGATCTTCTCGGTGAATCCCTTCCGCAGTCAAGAGACGATGATCTTCTTCGTCACGTACCTCTTTTTTTTCTTTGTGGCGGCGGACGTGGCTCGCCGGCCCTGGTTGGTTGAGCTCACGCTCAACGCCATACTGGGGGCTGCCGGCCTGGTGTGGATTTTGGCTCTGTTGCAAATTTCGTGGTGGTATGCCCATCAACTGGCGATGCCGGCGTTGTTGAAAAACAGCGGCGTCGCCCTATCCCTCTCGACCCTCCCGCGGCTGTCGGTCCTGGGCAATCCCAACACGATGGCTGCCTACCTGGTGCCGATCATCCCCCTGGTTTTCCACAAACTGACCACGGCGTCCCGGTGGATCAGCCGTCTGCTGTTGGCTGTTTGGGGGGCGATGCTGGTAGGGGCGCTGATCCTCACGCAATCGCGGGGGGGACTGATCGGGCTGGCAGCGGTTTTGGCTTGCTATGGAATTGCCGTGACCAGGCGAAAGAGGTTGGCTCCAGGGGACATTTTGCCCGCCACCCGCATCAGCCCCAGGATGCTGAAGATAGGCGGCGCGGCGCTGGCCCTCATCCTGATAGGCTATGGAGGCATCATCCTCAGTGAACGTGGACTCAGCGTGCAAAACACGCCCATTCAAGTTCGCATCGAAACGATGAGCGGGGCGTTCAAAACGCTGGCCGCCCACCCGCTGTTCGGCAGTGGTCCTGGGACGTTGGGGGAGGAACTGTTGCGCCACCAACGCCCCCTGCGCGAGCTACACGCCCACGCGCACAACCTTTTGCTCACCTTCGCAGCCGAGACAGGCCTGGTGGGCATCGTTGGCATGGCCTGGTTGGGACTGGCGGTGACGAAAAGACGGCCGGCGGGGGGACAGGAGGCGGGGGGATTTCGGCGCGATTCGTTGCGCCTGGGATTGGCGGCGGCGCTGGTCGGCTTTCTGGCTCACAATATGGTGGATTCGTTTTTCTGGGTCCCGGCGGTGTCGTTGCTGGTGTCGGTCCTGTTTGGCTTTTGGATCGGCCTGGATTCTCAGCCGCAACCTCTTTCATCCCGTTGGGCCTGGACCGTCAATCTGGCGGCCGGCTTCGTTTTGGTGATGGTCACCGCTTTTGGGCTGCGGGTCACACAAGGACTGAAGGCTTACAACCAGGCCGTCCGCGCCACGGCCACTGGCGATTGGGCGGCGGTCGTGGACCACCTGCAACAGGCCGTTGAATTGTCACCGGGGTCTCGATTTTACCCGCGCCAGTTGGGCTTTGCCTATGGCTACCTGGCGGCAGAGAACCCTGTCTATCGCGCCCAGGCCATCGCCCGCTACCAGAAAACGCTGCGCGATATGGATCAATTTGCCCTCGACCACGCCAATTTCGGGTGTTTGCTGTGGGAAGATGGGGAGCGAGACCAGGCTGTCCGGGAGATGGCGCGAGCCCGCGACCTGGACTCCGAGAGCGCTCTTTATCACCTGAATCTGGGGCGTTACCTGGAAGCGCAGGGCGACTACGACCGGGCGTGGGAGGAATACGCCCGGCTTCTCAGCCGCGAGCCGCGGTATTTGCGGTCGGACTACTGGGAGCAAGCCAATCCGCGCCGGGAGCATTTGCCCGCAATCCTGGAACGGGCGATAGAGGAGACGACGGGGCTGGAGGGCGCGAATTCCCTACGGCTGGCCCACCTGTACACCTACGCCGGTCGTTTCGACGACGCTTTGCGCGTTTACGATCGATTGCAGGGCGCAGCCGATGCCCCGGCCGACGTCCACGTCGGGCGGGCGGAAGTCTGGCTGGAGATGGGGGAGCTCGATCGGGCGCTGGCGGAGCTGGAAACGGCGGTCGCTCTGAATCCGCGGACCGCCCTGGCCTACCACTACCGGGGGACCATCTACCTGAAGCAAAATCGCCTCGGCGAGGCGGCTCAAAACACCGAGGCCGCTCTCTTTTTATCCCCCACGCCGGCCTCCTATTATCAGAGCGGCCAGATTGCCCGGGCGCAAGGGAATTTGCCAGAGGCGCTGCGCCAATACGAGGCCGCCTTTGTCCGGGCCACACCCCCGTTTTACCCCCGCTACGCCCCCGAAGTGGCCCGGCGTGCCCCCTTTGCCGAGGAGCGGCTTCCCTGCCTGGTCATCCCCCGCGTCACCGACGAGCTGGTGCTCCCAACCCTGGCGGAGGGGGATTTGTTGGAAGGGGAAGGTCGTTGGGCCGAGGCGGTCCAGGTCTATCGGCGGCTGCTCTCGTATGAGCCAGACGAACCGCGAGTAAAGGAGCGACTGAAGCAATTATGCCAGCAACGTCCAGACAGTTGCCGGGAATGATGATGCCGGCCAGGAAATCCACCCCTTCTTTTGGAATAGCCTTGATGCTCTTCGTCAGCGCCCGGCTGATGATGCTGATGATCTGGCCGGTCGAAAATCTGACCTTGTACGGCGACTATCGCTATTACTTCGACCTGGCGGCCCTGTCTGACGCCGGCTACGTCCCCTTCGTTCACTACTGGTCCGAGCACGCGCCTCTGTTTCCCTTTCTCAACCTGGCGATTTACCAGTTGAGCGGCGGTGTTTTCAAAAATCACGTGCTGCTGGTGAGCCTGGCGATGCTTCTCTTTGAGACGGGGGGGCTGCTTTTGCTCTACCGTTTGGCGGCCGACCTTTATGGCGAAGCCCAGGCGACGCAAATCGTCTGGGTTTACGTGGCGCTGTACATTCCCGTGTTCATCTGGCTGAGCACCTTCGAGGCGATGACCGCTTTCTTCGTGCTGCTGGCCCTGTTTGCGCTTCGGCGGGACCGGCTGGGACTGGCCGGCCTGGCCATCGGGCTGGGGACTATGACCAAATTCGTGCCGATCGTGCTACTGGCGACCGTCTGGCGGGGGCGCGGCTGGCGGGCGGCGCTGGTCAGCGGACTGGTGGCGACGGTGGTCTGCGCGGCCATTCTGGGACCGCTGCTGATCTTGAGTCCCGACTACACCCTGGCCTCGTTGCAGGCCCAGGCCAGCAAATCCTCCTGGCAGACGGTGTGGGCGCTGATAGACGGCAACGTCGCCAACACCGGCAATTTGGGGCCCATCGCCGACCGCTTCGACCCGGCCAAAGCAGGGCAGGTATTGCACAATCCCTCGCGCCTGCCGGCCTGGCTGACACTGCTTCCCTTTGCCCTGTTGGGATTGTTCATCTTCACCCGCCCCCCCGTCAGAGAGAGGGGGGACGGGCCGATTTTCACCGCCCTCACCTTCACCCTCCTCTTTCTGTGGTCCAAAGGCTGGAGTCCCCAATGGCAAATATTTCTGATCCCGTTGTTGTTGCTGGCCCTGCCCTTGCGACGCGCGGTGATGTTTGTGCTGGTGCTCGGTTTTGTCAACGTGCTCGAATGGCCGGTCATCCTGTCCCGCGGACTGTGGGAGTTGTTGCCGTTGACGATTGTCATCCGCACACTGATCCTTGCTCTGCTGGCCTGGGAATTGTATCGGCAGATGCGCACGCCGACTCTGTTGGGAGCGTCTGATGACTGATCGTGTAAATTGGCTCACCCTCCCTCGCCTGCTGACGGCGATTGTCTTCATCTCCATCTTCGCCATGGCCGTACGGGTGCCGGCCGACACCGACACCTGGTGGCATCTGCGCAGCGGACAATACATCCTGGAAACGCGCACCATCCCCACCACCGACCCCTTTTCGCACACGCGCGGGGGCCAGCCGTGGATTGATCACGGCTGGCTGGCGCAGGTTTTTTGGTACGCTCTGTTTGCTCTGGGCGGCTGGACCGGTCTGAGCCTGGGGCTGGCGACGCTGGTGACGGTTACTTTTGGGCTGGTGTGGCAGATCACACCGGGCAATCAATACGTTCGCGCATTCTCCACGATCCTGGGGGCCATCACGTCGGCGGTGATTTGGGTAGCCCGTCCGCAGATGGTCTCGTTTTTGCTGGCAGGATTGGTTTTGCTGCTGCTGGAACGCTACAAACGCGCTGGCCGACGTTGGATCTATGCCTTGCCGCTGGTGACTCTGCTGTGGGCCAACGTCCACGGCGGCTACGCCGTCGCCTTTATGTTGATAGCCGCCTATGTGGTGGGCGAAACTTTCAACCGACTGACCGGACACAACGACGACCCGCCTCCCGGCTTCGGTCGGGACAGGGTCCTGTCGTGGCGGGGGATCGGGGCGCTGATCGCCGTGGCCGTGGTCGGCTTTGCGGTGGTTGCCCTCAACCCAAACGGCTGGCAGATGTGGACTTACCCTTTCCGCACGGTGGGCATCGGCGCGCTGCGTGATTACATCCAGGAGTGGCGCAGTCCCAATTTTCACCTGACGATGACCTGGCCCTTTGTGGCGATGCTGATGCTCACCCTGGCGGCGATGGGCCGCACCCCCCGCCGCGCCGATTGGACCGATCTGGCGCTGGTGGGCATGTGGGCCGTTTGGAGCCTTTTCGCCGGACGAAACATCGGCCTGTACGGGCTGCTGACCGTCCCCGCTTTGGCCCGCTACGCCGACGCCGCCTGGGGACATTACCTGCCGGCCGGGGGGAGTTCCTTCTCCAACCGCCGGCCGACCCTGGCCTGGCTCAACTGGACTCTGCTGGGATTGATTCTTCTGGCGGCGCTGGTGAAAGTCGGCGTGGCCTCGGCTCCCTCGGCGGTGGCAAAGGTGGAGGAAGAGACGTTGCCTTACGGCGCGGTGCGTTTCATCCAGGCCGAGGGGCCGCCCGGCCCGATGTTCAACAGCTACAATTGGGGGGGGTATCTCATTTTCAAGCTGTGGCCCGACTATCCGGTGTACATTGACGGGCGCACCGATCTATACGACGACGCTTTCATCCGCCGTTACCTGAACATAATGGTCGCCGGCGATGGTTGGGAACAAGCCCTGGACGACGACGGGGTCAACCTGGTGCTGGTGGAAAGCGAAAGTCCGCTGGCCAAGTTTTTGCGGCGTGATCCGGCCTGGACCGAGGCTTATCGAGACGAAATGGCGACCGTCTTTATCCGCAAAGCGGATTGAACTTATGACAGGAACCCGTTTTCTCCGGGTGGAGAGAGGCGCGCCCACGTGCCGTATCTTTCAGCCTGTTCGCATCCCAAAGCGTCAAAACCATTTGGCGAGCAACTCATCCAGCGCGCCCGACTCGCGCAGCCTGGTCAGCGTGTCGTCGATGGCCTCCGCCAGCCGGCGCGATTTGATCCGGGTGGCGATGACGTATGGCTCGTCGGTCAGCGTCTCGACCACGCGTACCTCCCCGCCGCCCTGGCCGATGAACTGGTAGACCGACACCGCGTCGGCGATGGCGGCGTCGGCCTGGCCGGCGACCAGCGCGTCGAGGGCTTCCCGCGCCGTCGGCTGTGGGAGCGTTTCCAGGTCCCCAACGACCTCCCTGAGCCGGCGGGCTTCCATATCGGCCAGGCTTCCCCACTCCACGGCGACGGTCCGCCCGGCCAGCGACCCTTCGACTTCGCTCAGGGCCGGCTCGCCGCTCCCGGCAATGGTCGTGTCGTCGGCGCGGACGACGAGCACCTGGCCGGCGTTGAAATAGGGCTGGGAATAAATCACGTCTTGCGTCCGGCGCGGGTCGTAGGGCAGGCCGGAGATGACCACGTCCACCCGGCCGGCCAGCAGCGCGTCGTAAAGCCCGTCGAAGCCGACGTTGACGAAGACCGGCCCGGCGTCCAGCTCTGTGGCGATGGCGCGGGCCAGGTCCGCGTCGAAGCCGACCACGTTCCCCGCCCCGTCCAGCGACTCGAAGGGGGGAAAGCTGGCGTCGAGGCCCACGCGCAACACCCCGGTGGCCTGCACCCGGTCCAGCGTTCCGTCGTCTTTCCTCTCCCGCACCAGCAGGCCCACGGCCACCGCCACCAGCAGCAGAATGATTGCCCCGCCGCCTGCCGCCCGCGCGAATTTGCTACCTTGCACACGAACCTCCTTCGTCTTTTCGGACGGGTGTGTTCAAAACGTGCTAAGCGTTCACCCCTCCCCGACAGGGAGGGGCCGGGGGAGGGTAGAATCTCGCCCGGAGAGAGATTCCGTCCTGGATGCAGGGTGTTTCTCCGTCATCTCCTCCACCTCGTAGGTGGAGGGGGTGAACGCTTACAAAACGTGTAGGGGCAGACCCACGTGTCTGCCCTTACTCATTTGGGTGTGTTTCATCTCAGTTTGGAGTGCGGAATTTATTCCGTTCTTTGGGCCGTCGGCAGAATGAATTCTGCAC
>JAJRXB010000168.1 GCA_024276515.1 Chloroflexota bacterium | reverse complement strand
GGGCTCAGAGGGTGTTTTAAAAGTGCTCGTAGTGACGACTTCAGTCGTTAATTGCCTGCATTATGGGCCTAGGAACGACTAAAGTCGTTACTACCAATGCGTAAATTGCGACTTTTAAAACACGGGCTCAGGCTGCGAGCTATCGTCGGTTGCGGCTGTAGCATTAGAAGTAAGTCGAAAGGATTTTGTACAACCCTCGTATCGTCTCCACGTCGCCGACCCGGACCTGACCGCCGCTGGCGGTAGCGATGCTCTCCAGCGTGGCCATATCGGCGTCGGAGCCGTAGGCGATGCAGAAGATGACCACCGGCACACCGGTACGATTGCCCTCTTCTATCTGACGGACCAACTGGTGGAGGGCGGTGTACGAGTTGTTCTCCCGGCCGTCGGTCATCACCACGATGGCGTTGATGCGTTCGGTATCGCCCAGGTATTGCAGGCGACTGTAGGCCTCGGCCACCGCGTCGAGCAGAGCGGTGTCGCCGCTGGCATCGAGCCTCCCCACCGCCGACAGCAATCGCGTCCGATTGACGCTCAATTCGTCCAATTCTTCCACCGCGTAGACCGACGACGCAAAGGTGATCAATCCCACCCGCTCTGTGTCACCTTTGATTTGCTCGATGAAGGTCAGCAACGCTTCTTGTGTCTGCGCCAGCTTTTCCCCTGACATGCTGCCGGAGGTGTCCACCACCAGGTAGACGTTGGTGTGACGTTTGGTCAGCCACCACACGTCGCGGACGACCTGCACCACGCTGGGGCTGGGGATTTGCAGCGTAGTTTGTGGCTGGGCCGGATCGGCGCCGTTGGCGGCGTTGATGGGCGAGTCGGGGCCGTCAATCGGGATGGAAAGGTCGGCGGGACGATAGCCTGCCTCCAGCACCCGCTTTTGCACCGGCGCCGAGATGAGGTATTGACGGAAAGCGCGGTACGTCTCACGCTGAAGGGGTGTCAACGACGACGATTCGATGAGGGCCAGCGGGTGGTCTTCCCACAGCGTCCCCTCGGCCGGGTAGATGGCGACCAGTTGGCCGGGGCGGTCTGGCTGCTGATTGAAATAGACGACCAGTTGCTCCTGCACCACAAAGGCGTCCAAAAAGTCGCTCCCCTCGGCGAGGACTCGCTGGATGACGGCCCATTCTCCCTCGCCGTAGAAGCGGATGGTCTTTTCGATGGCGCCGACGTATTCCGTCACCGCCTGGCTGCGGGCCATGTCTTCGGTCAGCCCCCGGGTGACGCCGGCCCCGGCGTAAAATTCGGCCAGGGTGGCCAGCAGGCCGCTGGCGGAATTGGTGGCGGCGTGGCTCCATTTGAAATTCGGGTCGCTCTGGGCGCGGTCCAGCAGGTCGGCCCAGCCGATGGGTCGGTCGGGCCAGCCCATCCCGCGGGCGGTCTCTTCCCACATGGCAATGACCACCGGGCTGACGGCCCAGCGCGTCACCTCGCTGGTCAGAGATGCCTGGCTGCCGACCAGGTCTCCGGCGGCGACTCGCTCGGCGTAAGTTCGGTCCAGCACGTCGAGCCACACCGACGAGTCGGGCACGATGGCCTCCACCTCGCCGGCCAGGGCAGCGTCCACCATCGCTTCGGGGTCCATCCGCACTGCTTCTACTCGTATGGGGTCGCCGTCGGCGGTGGTGAGGTTCTGGGCATTGAAATCGGCCACCAGTTGCTCAAAGAGCACCTGCTTTTCGGGCGAGTAGGCCAGGCGCAGGGCAGTGGTCGTTGGCCCTTCGATGCCCGTCGGCTCCACGCCGGGCGCCAGGTTGACGAAGATGGCCCAGCAGAGACAGCACAGGGCAAAGAGCAGGCCCATGCCGACGAGGAGCAACGTTAGGATACGTCTGGGGTCGGAGCGTTTGCGTTTGGGACTCATAGTTTTGCCTTCAGTTACCAGGTTATGCACTGACCGGAATCACTTGATATTCAATCTGGCTCGGCGACTTGATCCGACGTGACGCATCCAGAATTTCCAGTGAGACTAAATTACCCGATTCATCGTAATCCAGGATAACCCCGGGTTTGTCTTCGTCGCTCTCCGCCACAGGCGCATCCGCGAAGATGACAGTCAGCGTATCCGTCTCGCGGTCATATACGACTTTCATAGCCTTTTCTTCTCCAGTATTTCCCAATTTTGCTGGTGCGATAAGCTGTGACCACTTCTGGCGGTTGCCGGTCAACGTCTACGAAAACGCGCAACAGATAAGTCTTGGGTGGCTCGCCAAACTCAGTCCGCGATTGATAAACCGCCCGACCAGGCCGTAGCACTTCCATCTGCTCTGGCGCAGACAAGACCTGAGCGATCTCGGCTTCGGTGATACGACGGCGTTCCATTTCAAATTGAGCATGGTCGGTCAGCCGGAATTCTAATATTGGCATTTTGGACTCATAGTTTTGGTGAGAAAGCCTTCTTCGACGAGTCGCCCGGCACTCTGACCCGCTTATCCGTTGCCCATCCGCAGCCCATCTGTTGCCTGATCCTACTGCGCAATGTTCAAATCGAACCACCGGAGCAGGGCCAGCAACACCTCTCGGTCGGGGTTGCGCATGGCGGTGGTCCGCTCGACGACGGGGGTGACGCCGTTGGCCTGCCATTCCACGAAGGGGCTGCCCGGCTGGTCTACGGAGACCTGGCCGCTGACGGGACGCAGGCCATACCCCACTGCCTGGGCCTGCACTTCCGGCGACAGCAGGTATTTTTCAAATTCCAGGGCGGCGTTTTTCTCCAGAGCCGTCGTCTCCGGGCCGATCCAGACGGTGAAGGGAAAGTCGAACCAGGTGACGTATTTAGGGTAAAGGATGCGCAACGGCTCCCAACGGTTCATGCTGCCGGCCATGTTGATGAGCAAATCGCTCTCCAGCAGTTGGCCGCCGTCGCCGGCCGAGTAGCCAAAAAGGGCCAGGTTTTCGCCGGGGTAGGCGCCCAGGCTGGAGTAGTCGCTGACGGAACTCATCAACTCTTTGAGCCATTTCTGAAAGGCGGGGTCTGTCACGTCGTCCACGCTGATGGCCGACCTGTCGTAATATTCGCCGGCCGCGCTGACCATAGCCGCCAGCCCGCCGATATTCTTGCGCGGGTGGGGCACGATGAGCTTGAAGTAGCCCCATTCGCCGCTGCCACCGATCTCGCGCCAGCCGCCGGGGGCGATGGCTGCGTCGTGGATGGTCAGCCAGTTTATCTCGCCGTAGGTTTGTTCCAACACGGCGGCGCGGCTTTCGTAGATGCCCCAGGCGAAGAGGGAGATGGCAATAGGCCGGGCGCGATATTCGCCGTCGGTGAGGAACACGTCGCGGCCCAGCTTGGTTTTGAAGGTGGCGTTGACCAGTTCCACCAGGTAGCGGCTATCAGGGATCCAGGCGGTGGGGAAGGGGTCCATCTCCTCTCGCTCGTAGCGTCCCATCGCCGCCAGGCCGTCCATGGCGACGACGGTCACGCGGATGGGGTGTCCTTCCAACGTGTGCTCCTCGGCGTTGAATTGCCTGGCCGCCTCGCTGACCCACGGCTCCACGGAAAGCGCGGCCACAATCGTCACCTCTACCGGCTCACTTTCCTCGGTAGAGGCGGTGGTGGAAGTTGGCCCCTGCCTCCCCAGCAACAAAAACACGGCCCCACCGACCAAAATCGCGATCAGTGCCAGCCCGATGATGATTAAGAAGATGGTGCGCGTTCGACTCATAAGAGTGCCCTGATCAAACCTTTCCAGCGGTAAGGGCGGACGGTCGTCCGCCCTTACTCACGTTAACCCTCCCGCAGGCTACAATCTGATAGCACTTGCGGGCTTAAATATCCGGTCGGGACACACCGCTACCCCCAAACCAGTCCAAACTGCGGGAGGGTGATTGGTCAAATCCGGTCCGTCCATTCGGGGTTATGTCCGGCCATTCGATTTGGGTGTGTTTCATCTCAGTTTGGAGTGCGGAATTTATTCCGTTCTTTGGGCCGTTGGCAGAATGAATTCTGCACTCCGGCTTGTCACCCCAACTCATCTGAAATACACCCATTCGATTTTATTCCGCGGCCAGGCCCAGGCGACGTTTACGCTCGGCGAGCTGGTCTTCCAGGCGCGCTTTGCCCAGCACGTCGTCCAACTGGGTATCGAGGCTGGTCGCCTCCAACTCCATCTCGGCGTCGGCCCGGTCCAGGCGGGCGCGGATTTGCTCGCCCACGCGGGCAATATCGGAGTCGCCGATGCCCTGCAAGTCGTCCAGGGAGCGAATGGTTTTGGCAGCGATTTCCTTGCTCTTGGCCAGCTCCAGCAGCGCCAGCAAGTGCTCCCGCTCCTGCTTGATGGTGGTCAACTTGGCTTCCAGCTTGAGCCGGGCGTCGTTGAGCTTGTCGGCCTCGATTTGCTGCTTTTCCCATTGTTCTTTGTATTCCTGGGCCAGTTCGGACTTGGAGTTGTATTGCGACTGGGCAGCAATCGCCAGATCTTCTTTGCCCAGCTTGAGCAACCGATCGATGTCGGCGTCCAACTGTTCGGCTTCCGCCTGGAACAGCTCGTATTTGCGCTTGAGCGTCTTCACCTGACCGCGCACTGTCACCAGCGCGTCTTGCAGGTCGTCCAGGTTATCTTCGGCCTGCCGGATGTATTCGTCGAGGACGGCGACAGAATTGGCCTTGAGCGCTCTGTCCACCAGCGCGTGCAGGTTGGCCGAGATCAGAGTTTGCACTTTGCTGAGAAGTGAAGCCATGCTACAAATCCTCCTTTAGGGCATATGACAGTCGCTACTGAACGTGGCCCAATCTTACCACAATCTGATTAAAAATTCCAGACCCGCGTCTGACCTTGTGCTGACGTGGCAGCGGCCAGCCGCCCCGATTCGATCAATCGCGTGACGACGTGAGTCCCGGCAAGCGACAGCAATACGGCAAGGATAACGCAGGGGGGGATTTTAGAGTGTACCCAGCGCTGGTGGAGAGATGGTGGAGGGGATGATTCAGGCAAGGGCGGAGTCTGAACGTGGGCCATAGCTTAACCGTGAAGGAAAGTACTTTAAAGCTGCAGATTAAGAGGTGTACTCTTGCCTCGCGCTGACGGCCATATTAACCAGTTTCGGTCGTGAAGACGTAGGGTAAGAGGCCGATCAGCATCAACAGGGCAACGATTGTGCCCACCAGGCAACCGGCCGTCACTTGCCTGAAGGTGTGCCGGCGCAGACGGATTCGAGACCAGCTCACGAGAGGAACGAGCAACGTGATGGTGACAGGCCACACCGTGGTCCCGCCGACAGCGACCACCGTGGTGGCCGCCGCCGATATTGTCGCGGTGTGAAAGCTGATTTGCCAAAAGAGCGTCACCAGACTCAAAACTCCAACCTGGAACAGCGCGGCCAGCAAAAACAGGTCGAGGGCGGGCGGCGCCCCCAAACTGTGGAGCAAGATGATGCAGATGAGCAGCCAGGTCATGATGACGCCGAGGGGCTTCAACCGCGCCTGACGACGGGGCATGTGAATGTCGTCCAGCTCACCACGGCGCACCAACCAAATAACGTACGCCAGGGGAGGCAACGAGACCAAAGGTAAGGTCAATATCAACCAGCGCCAGAGCACCCCCGGGTCGGGGGCGATGTAAGTAACGAAACCAACGGCCAAAAAGCCGGCGACCACCGGGGGACTGAGGACATTGGAGATCCAGCGGGCCATCGCTTCGTCGTGATCTCGCAACCAGCCAGCTTTGCTTTTAAAGGAACGAACAACCGAGAAACCGAACACTTTCTCTCTCCTGCGTTTATCTATAACAGAGTTGTTCCCTATTATTTCACATTACATCCTGATTACATTCTAAGCTCAAACCAGGCAATCGTCAATCCCCCATCCTTCCCAGGCTCAGGGGCCGACACACGGGCCTGCCTTATAATGTCCCCTCTCTCTGAACCTGCCAGGGAGAGGGGAACGAGGAGAGAGCTATCGGGTTGCGGCCATTTCGTCCCTACGTCTCGCTGTACCCCTCGGAGAAAACCTCGATCATCAGGTAAGGGTCGCCCAGCGGGTAGAGGATGGGACAGGTGCAACCGTGGGCAATGTATTCGCGGACTTTGGCCTTTACCTCTTCGGGCGTACCGCTGGCGGTGATGCGCCGAACCAGGTCGTCCGGGACGAATTTCATCGCCTCTCTGATTTGCTCTTTGGTGGCCGGCCAGCCCAGGATGTTTTGGATTTGTTTCACCACGTCGTCACTCACGCCGCTGGCCTTGGCGATGTGAGGTTGCTGGGCCAGGTATTGAGTCAGCAGGGCGCGCGCACCGTCGAGGGCGGCCGCCTTGTCCTGGTGCACGGAGCAGACGACGAGCTGGGGGCGATCTATTTCGTCGAAGTCGCGCCCGGCCCGCTCGGCGCCGATGCGCAGATGCTCCATAGCCGGGTCGTTGTACTCCGGCGGCACGCAGTAGTTGAGGACAACACCGTCGGCGATTTCGCCGGCCAGTTCCATCATTTTCATCCCGGTGGCGCCGATCATAATGGGCACGTTGCGCGGCTCGCGCCGGCCGTGGACCACGTCCAGCTCGATGCCATCCACGTGGTGGAACTCGCCGTGGAAGGTGACGTTTTCCATCGCCAGCAGGCGGCGCAGCACTTCTACCGTCTCGCGCATGGCCAGCAAGGGCTTGCGCCGCTGGATGCCAACGTTCTTCGCCAGCGGGTCCCACCAGGCGCCGATGCCACAGATGATACGGTCTGGAGCCAGGTCGTCCAGGGTGAGGAAGGTGGCGGCCAGCAGGCCAATGTTGCGCGTCCAATTGTTGATGACGCCGGAGCCCACTTTGATACGTTCGGTGACGGCGGCGTAGGCGGCCATAGGCACGATGGCGTCGCGCACCAGACGGCTCTCGGCCTGCCACACTGCCTCAAAGCCGTGCTTCTCGGCGAATTGCGCCAGCTTCATCCCTTCGCGGATGGGATGGGCATCTTGCAGGTATAGCGCTACTCTATCACTCGGCATAGGGTCCTCCTTGTTCAATCAGCAAGTTGGCGAATCGGCGAATCGGGTGCCAGGCACTTTTGCGCGCTATCAACCTGGCAAAAAGACGCTTTTATAAGTGCCTGGCACCTGATAAAGCCTTGCGAAGGTTCGGAAATGCCTTTGGAAAACAAAACCACTCCCTATTTGGAGTATATGACCGTCACAAAGCTCCCTCTCGAAACCTTCGCAAGGCTGCCCCGCCGAACGCTCACCGTTAAGAGATCGGTTCGGCAGGGTCAAGCAAGGCGATGAGACCCAGCGCCCCCATATTGGAGAACAGCAGCGGGGCCAGGAAGGGCGCTCCCCGAATGAACCGTTCGGGGACAAAGGTGCTTTGGGCTACCAGGTTGGCGTTGACGTGCAACACCGACCCCGTCACACCGACGACAATGAGCAGCAGCATAGCTGCAGTGTAGGTGATCAGGTCGGCGCGGGTGGGTCTTTCGATGGCGCCCAGGGTCACGGCCACGACGGTGCCAAAGATGCCGGCCGCGGTTGGGACCCACAGCCAGGGGTTCTCAAAATTGGCGCGCGCGTGGTCCAACACACTGCTGATGAGTGTCGCCAACGTGCCCATGCCCACCATAAAAAAGTATGCCTGCGTTTTGCTGTAGGGCAGATGGAGGCGTCGCCTGCGCGAAAGCAGCAACACGCCACTGTCCGGCGGGTTCTCTACCCAGGCAGCGCTGATCCCCAGCAGCCCTACCAGCGAGAAGGTGAGCGGGCCCAGAATGGGAGGAGCCCACACCAGCAGGTTGATTGATACCTGCTGGCCCGGCGGGCCGCTGGGCAAGATGGCGCGCACGACGTGGAAGTATGCCCCCAACAACCCCACTCCGATGCTGGCCAGCAACGTCACGGTGGCGATGACCGTCGCCAGGGGTCGCCGCCGCAGCGCGATGACGCCGGCCAGCAACAACAGTCCCCCGGCGACGGGGCCAAAGATGATCGGAATCCATTCGTTGGGGGTGATGGTCCCGCTGATGCTGTGGGCCAGGTAGATGTCGATGCCCAGGAATATCTCGTTGGTGGCGGCCATCAGCAGCATAAGCTGGTCGCGGGAGAGGGGCAGCCGGCGAATGCGTCGCAACGGGGGGAACACGGTTGCCAGGTGATACATGACTATTCCCCCGTTTCGGCTGTGCCCAGCTTCTCGCTGACCATCTCGCGCAGTTCGGCCAAATCGCGCAAGATCTCGTAAGCGCCGTGCCATTGGACGTAGTCTGGCCCTTGCATCCACACCCCGAACTTGGCCGTGCGACCCCAATGGTGCCACAGGTTGAAGTAGACGAAGTCGATGGGCTCGTCGAACGGCTCGGACGTCAGCAGGCCTTGCTCCTTCAAGGGAGCCATAATTTCGTTGCTCTCCTCGACCCAGGCGTTCACCACCTCGGTGGCTGCATCAGCGTCGGCGTAAAAGGTCTCGATGAAGTTGTTGTTGTGGCACTCCCGGCACACGTTTTGCATGCGCGTCCGGTTGTCCTGCCAGCCAGGACGCCGCTGGCTGATGGGCGCGAACAGATACCAGGTCAGGCGATCACCCACGTCGTGGGTGGTGCCGCTGGCGCCGAAGCCGCTCATGTGACAGATGGCGCAGGTGGCAGCAGGGAAGTCGCTGACGGTCAAGGTGCCGGCCTCGGCCTCCCAGTGCCAATCGTCGCCGCCCGTGGCGTAGGCGATGCCGTGGGGCGACTCCTGGTAGATTTCCCACTGGGGGTGGTCCGGCCCAATGTGGCAGGCGTTACAGGTCTCGGGCTTGCGCACCTGCTCCAGGCTGAACTCGTGGCGCAGGTGACATTTCTGGCACTCACCCACCGACCCGTCGGCCTGCGGCTTGCCGATGTTGTGGCAACTCTCACAGGCAAAGCGGGTGATGGCCGGGTCTTCCTTGGCAAACAGGGCGTTGCGCGACCTATCGGGGTTGAAGCCCCCTTCGGGGACCGCCTCGTACATCTCCAACAGTTCGGGGGCCAGGTCCTCGGTGCCGGCGTAGGCGACGTAGGCCGGGATCCCGTGGCGACTCTGGTGGAATTGGGCCACCTCGGTGGCGTGGCAACGCTCACACATGGCCGTGGTGGGTTGATTGAGCACGTAGGTGTCTTCGTGTTCCACGGCGCCGGGGTAGTCGGCCTGCACTTCGTGGCAGTCGCGGCAGGCGACTTCGGCGGCGGCCATCGTGCTGTAACCATATTGCTTTACGATGCCCGGCGTGGTGCGGCGATGGCACACCACACACTCGTCTTTGCTGCTGGCCAGGGCGTCCACGCGCTCAGGTTGAGCAGGAACAGCAGGTTGCACGATGGCCAGCGTGACCAGCGCCAGCCCCAGCACAACGATCACTGCTACCAGACCGATGATCAGCACACGAGTGGAGCGTATCACGGTCCGCGTCTTGCCAGAATCATCAGGTTGCATCATCACTTACCTCCCTCCCTTTGTACCTCTTGTACCTCTGTGAATAAGGTGACCAACACTTTTGTCGCCATTTCTAAGCATCATTATGGCAAAAAGGAACCCTTCTGGCAGATGTTTAAGTGCCAGGCACTTGGTTGTTGCTTAAACAGGGGCAAGACCCTTGCCCCTACGTGCGTGTTGGCGGCGAAGGGACGTGGCACCCCATATGCATCAACTTAAGACTTCGGAAGTTTCCAGTGACCCCTTTGTCAGCGTAGTTACTTCCATTATCCGGCTGATTGCCAGCGAAATCACTCTCAAAAACTTCCAAAGTCTGGACATGCCCTCTCCCTCCCCCCAACTCTCTCCCTCTCCCAATTTGGGAGAGAGGGTGCAGGCGGGGGTGGGTTAGGGCTTTGCCCCCTCTCGCCGCCACACTCAAGAGGGAGACTACCCGGCAGAGGTGAGCCACAAAATTTTACCCAGGGTTTGGATGCGTGTCAACTGCGGCGCGCCCCCCTCACTGCGCCAGCGGCCCGGTGATCTCCACCATCTGCTTCAGCACCTTTTCCATCGCGTCTAACTCCGAGCCGTAGGTTGCCCAGTCGCCGGCGCGGAGCGCCTCCTGGGCAGCGGTGTAGTGTTCCTCGGCCTGGCGAGCCAGGTCGTAGACCTGCTGGGCCAGGTCGGGCGGGAGTTCGCCGGTGATGACAGGGCCGGCCTCCGGCGCTTCCCCTTCGGCAGCCCCGATGCCACTGGCCCCGGCGCCGAAGAGCTTCACCAGCCCGTCGGTCAGCGATTCGGCCATCACCACCCGCTCGCCGGAGGCCAGGATGACCCGCTTGAGTTCGGGGATCTGGCCCGATTCGGCCTGCAGGTAAAGGGGCTCCACGTAAAGCAGCGACCGCTCCAGGGGGATGACCAGCAGGTTGCCCCGGATGACTTGCGACCCGCGCTGGCTCCACAGCGAAAGCTGGGCCGAAATCTCCGGGTTCTGGTCTATGCGGGCCTCAATTTGCAGCGGGCCAAAGATAAGCGCCTGCTTGGGAAAACGATAGACGACCAATTCGCCGTAGTGTTCGCCGTCGCTGCGACCGGCCATCCAGGCGATAAGGTTGTCTTTGGTGGCCGGGGTGAAGGGCTGGATGAGCATAAACTCCTCTCCCCCCCGCAGGGAACCCTCGGACTCGGTCTCGCCTGGCAGCCGGATGATGACGTAGTAGGGCTCGATGGGCTGGTCCTGTCCCGAAAAGACTTCGCGCGGGATGCTCCACTGGTCCTCTTTGTTGTAAAAGACGTTTACGTCGCGCATGTGATACGTCTGGTACATGGTGGCCTGGATGCGAAAGAGTCCTTCGGGATAGCGCAGGTGTTGTCGCAGACTATCGGGGATGGCGTCCTGGGGGGTGAAGAGATCGGGGAAGATGGCAGAGTACGTCTGCACCAGCGGGTCGGTTGGGTCGATGATGTAAAAGGTCATCGAGCCGTTGTAGGCGTCTATCACCACTTTGACGGCGTTACGGATGTAGTTGATGTCCCGGCTCACCGGTTCGGCGTAGGGATAGCGATTGCTGACGGTGTAGGCGTCTTGTATCCAATACAGTTTCCCGTCCATAATCGCCAGATAGGGATCGCTATCGTATTGCAGGAAAGGGGCCACCAGGCGCACTCGATCCTGGATGAGCCGGTTGAACATCAGCCGACTGTCCGCGTTGATGTATTGACTGAGCAAAACGTTGGCGTCGGCCAGGCGCAGGGCGAAGGCCAGCCGTTTCGGGTAGGAGTTGAGCGGCACGCCGCCGGTCCCTTCGTAAAAGGTGTAGACGTTTTCTTCGCCACGGGGATAGTCGAACTCCTCGATGCCGGTTTTGACGAAGACGTAGTTGTCCGTCATCTCGCCGTAGTAGATTTCGGGGCGGTCAATCGTCAGCGGCACCGAAATTTCCGGCGGCAGGTCTTTGATCCAGAGCTGGGGCAGTCCCTCTGGCGTGACTTCGTTGACCGGGTTCATCACCACGCCGTAGCCGTGGGTGAATTGCAGGTGTTGGTTGACCCAGGTGACCGATTGCAGTTGCGATTGGTCCAGTTCGCGGGCGGCCAGGATCACCTGGCGGTAGTCGCCGTTGATCCAGTAGCGGTCAATGTCCAGATCGTTGAAGCCGTAGTAAAGGCGAATCTCTTGAATCTGGCGATAAGTTTGGGCCAGCGGGCGATAGTCCCACAGGCGGACGTTTTGCAGGGTGGTGCGGTTGGCCTCCAACGCTTCCAGAGTCAGTGGTTCCACCTGCCCGAAATCCCGCTCGTCCACGTTGTCCAGCCCGTAGGCCTGCCGGGTAAACCGGATGTTATGTTCGATGTAAGGGGTCTCGCGGGCCACTTCGTTTGGCTCAACGATGTAGCGTTGCATCAGGCCGGGCACAACGCCGACGATGACCACCCCCACCGCCATCCACACGCCGACGCCGATGAGGGGCAACCAGAGTCGGCGCAGGATCACGTTGGCCAGCAGGGTGCCGGCGATGATGACCGCCAGCCAGAACATAGCCTGCAAGGCGGGCAGCTCGGCGCGGACGTCGGTGTAGCTGGCCCCAAAGGCGACGCCACGCGCCGAGTAGAGCAGATCATAGGCGGCCAGTCGGTGTCCCCAGGCGACCACGGCAAACAACGCTGCCCCCAGCGCCGATGCGTGCAATCGCACGTGCGGCAACACGATGACATCTCCCTCGCGCAGATTGTGCAGTTGGGCGAAGAAGTAGATGCTGAGCACGCCGATGAGGGTCATCAGCATGGTGGTGATGAGCCAGCCCTGGGTAAAGTGATACACCGGCAGGGTGAAGACGTAGAAGCTCACGTCCTGGTTGAAGATGGGATCGCGCACATCAAAGGGGACCTGGTTGAAGAATCGCAAAAAGTCCAACCAGCGGGGTGCGGCAGCGGCGCCCACCGCCCAGCCCAAAAAGAGTCCTGTCACCCAGATGAGCCAGCCAAAGACGGGCAGATCCAGGGTGCGGCGCTGGCCCAGAAAGAGTTCGCCACGGGTAGAAAGCCAACGGGCCAAAATGAGATTGCCCAGGAAGATGACGGCAAAGGGACCCCCTGCTCCAAAGAACACCGCCAGGCGGGCCAGCAGAGAGGTGAAATACACACGCTCAAAGTTTAGACTCTGGAACCACAGCCAATCGGTGTACAGGGTCACGCCAAAGCGCAACAGCAAAAAGAGCACAAAGGCGATGATGAGGGTGGTCCAGAGGCGCAATCGAGTTGCGGTCATAGGGACATTTCCTTTCATAATTGACTCCACTGAAAAAAGGCAGCAGATTTAGCGGATGGAGCGGAACGTTATAGATTTTTCAGCTAAAATCTGCTCAATCCGCTGACAATTCCTAAGAATTGGATGCCCGTTTGACACACCATCGGCCTTTTTTCAGGAGAGTCATAATTGATTACCGTTTATTCTCTGCCGACCTCCACCCAATCCACCGCCGCTGCCAGCGGACGGTCGTCGGGGACGCCGGGCAGCACGGACGACGGGGGGACGGCGTAGTCGAAGCGCAGTGTCAACGTGTTGAGTCCCTGGCGCAGCGCTCCCTCCGGCAACGTGGCTTCGATCACCTGCCAGCCTTCGTCCAGCGAAAAGGTCGCCGCCAGCAGCCGGCCGTTGAGGGACAGAGTCAGCGTTTGCGGCGGCGCGCCGGGATACGCGAAGGGGGCGATTTGCATCGAAAGATGGCGGTCGCCCCCGCCGCGCACAGGGAAGAAAAAGCGCGCCCGGTCCCCCAAAACCCAATTGGCGGTGGCGGCAAAGATCACCTCGTCGTCCCCCCACCCCTCACCGCGATAGGGGGCCGAACTCCAGTCGCCAAAGTCCACCCGCAGTGGGTCGGGGGGCGAGGGTTGAATCACCCGGTAAACCGTCGCGCCATCGCCGCTGGCGACGGGGGCAGGGTCCAGGGGGAGCAACGAAAAAGCCAGGTCGCGGGTGGCGGGCATGGTGTCCACGTAGGGGTAGCGCAGCGGAATCGGCTCGTGGACGATCAAATAGCGCACGTCGTAAAGGGTCATCAACTCGCCTGCCTGGGCGCGGGCGCGGGCCAGCGTTTCGGCGTCCACGTCGCGGTAGAGTTCGGTCTCCGTCAGCGCGCGGAAGAGGGGGATGCGGGTGAAGTAGTCGAACTTGAAATCAGGGGCGCGGGAGATGTTGCCGGCCAGCATGCGCTTGCGGTGCGACGACTGATAATACTGCAATTGCGTCCGCTCCGCGCCCCGCGTGCCAAAACTGTTGCGCCAGCCCAGCGGCAGTTGCAGCACGGCGAAATCCCCCGGCTCGGCAGCGATGGCAGCGTAGGGAGCCGGCACCCGGGCATCGGTCAGCGGCAGGGGGATGGACACCTGGTCGAATAGAACAACCCCCACCAGCAGGCAACCGACCGCCAGATTTGCCATCTGCCATCTGCCATCCGCCATCCGCCATCTGAGCTTCGAGATGCCATACCCCACCAGCACCGCCAGCGACAGACTCAGCACCACGCTGAAGCGGTTGGGCACGCGGTTGGCCTTGATGATGGGGATGTAATGCAGCAGGGCAAATGGCATCGGAAAGGTAACGTCCTGCGACAGTCCCTGCTCGCGCAACAGATTGTCGAGGGGAAAGAGGAACCGCCCGTTGATCTGGAGCAACGGGCCCAGGGTGAACACGGCAAAGATGACGGCACCCCAAACCCAGGCGCGAGCCTGCTTCCACGCCCCCAAAGCGCCGACCACCGCCAGCGCCAGGACTCCGTAGCCCAGGAAGACGGTGTTCACGTCTCGAAAAGGGGCATTGCCTTCGACGACGGCACGCAGGTGCGCCGACCAATCGTCGGCGCCCAGCAGCGGGTGCAACGGCGTCGGCGTGAACCAGCCCACCAGGTCGGCGGAAAGCTTCAGTCCCTCACCCCAGCCGGCCAGGGCAAAATCTCCCTGAGCGAAAGCGCGCAGGATGGGGACCATCACCGGCGACCAGAGGATCGCCGCCGTCAACGCCAGCACAGCCAGGCGAGAGACGAACGTGAAACGTGATGCGTGATGCGTGAAACGTGAAACGTGATGCGTGATGCGTGAAACGTGAAACGTGATGCGTGAAACGTGAAACGTGATGCGTGATGCGTGCAGTTCGAAGAATAGCAGGATGAGGGTGAGAAAGAGCAAGAAAACGCCGAAGATCATCTCGGCCAGCAAGGCGAAGGCGGCAAAGACTCCGGCCAGGATGGGGTTGCGATACCCCGGCTCGCGCAGCGTCTTCAGCAGAAAGAGCGCGTAAAAGGGGAACCACTGCGCCGTCACCATGTCGTAGTGGCCCAGGGCCGCGTAGATCATCCGGCTGGCGGCGAAGGCGTAGACCGTCCCCGCAACGAAAGCCGCCAGTTCGTGAGATAAGAGGCCACTTTGCCCCCCGGCTCCCCGCCGGCCATTGACGAGAAGGTACGAGACGAGCAAATAACCCCCATAACCGCTCATCACGTAGGCAAAGAGGATGACCAGATTCGAGGCCAGCGGCAGAGGCAGGATCATCTGCAACGGCAGGCCAAGCAGCGCGTTGAAAAAATTGAACGTATAGAGCACCAGGTCGATGCCCAGCGGGTAAAAAATATAGTTGGTGTGCAACGGCGACTGGGCCAGGTTCAGGATGCTGAACTTGAACCACCACATATTCCACACAAAGGTGGACTCGTCGAAGGCCCAGACCGCACTGCCGGGGACGTGGGTGGCGACGTGAAGCGCCAACGGCCAGGTGAGTCCCAATGCCAGCAGCGTGTACAGGGCCACTACAACAATGTGCGCGCGGTGTCGTTTCATAGGTTTAATATCCACAAGGCAAGCGGGTCATCTTCCACACACCTATGATACCACGAGATGGACGATTCGGTAAATCGCCCCTAAAATCGAATTGCACCCAACCCAAGAGTGCAATTTGTCAAGCCGGGTGAAGGCTGGTATAATGCGCGATTGGTGTAGAGTTTACACAATAACCCTCTACGTTGGGAGATACACCCCCTTGGTTCAACGCAAAACTCAAACCGC
Source organism: Chloroflexota bacterium (assembly GCA_024276515.1). Classification (GTDB taxonomy): domain Bacteria; phylum Chloroflexota; class Anaerolineae; order 4572-78; family NAK82; genus JAJRXB01. The sequence goes on along the minus strand of JAJRXB010000168.1, from coordinate 3,068 downwards.
TTCGTTTTGGCAAGAACAATTCGTCGTAGACGCCGACGACATCGAATATCTTTATGGCCTGTTGCTGGAACGCAACCAGCCACAGACTACCGACAGCCTGGCTTTGGCCGTGGTTCAACGTCGCTGCCAGGCAGAAGAGATGGCCATTCGGACCGATCTCCAACGGGGGTCCCTCTACCAGCCTCGTGATAGCTACCAGATTGGCGAGCAGCTCGTCTTCCCCCGGTTCGACTACGCGGCGGCCACGGTCATCGGTCAGCGGCCCGGTCACAACCCGCAATACGGCGATTTCACCGTAATCCAGGTTGAATTTGAAGCGAACGGTGGCGTCAGAGAATTCGTCGCCAACTTTCCACATCCACACCCGCTGAATCTGGACGAGGGCCAAAGCCTGGCCGAGGCAGAAGGCCTTGCCTCACCCCAAGAACTGTACGAGCAATACAAAGAGAGCATCGTCCCCAAACTTTTGGAGGCACTGAAAGCCAACGACGAATTCGTCGGCTTCCGTGGCCTGTGGTTCCTGAGGGGACTGTTGGTCCCCATCCACGACGGGCATCTGAACATTGCCGAGGCCGCCATAGACATCAGCGGGGGACCTCTGGCAGTCGACGCATTGCTGAAAGATCTCGATCTGCCAGCCGATATTCCCGCCGAGACGCAGGCGTTCTCCCTCAACTTTGCCTTGCACGCCGACGAGCGATTCGAGAACGTCGGCCCGAAGGGACAGGTGCTCTGGTATCTTCGCCGGCTGGAACCCCCCGAAGTGACCCAAACACCACGGCAATTGCAGGCCCCGGACCTGCCTTTTGACCTGGACCGCTTCGACAGCGAACTGCGTCGGCTGATAGGGGAGATAGACGACGAAGCAACCGATCCCGCCCTCATCATGCCCCCCATCTCCGACGCCGAGACCGTGGTAGTCACCCTTAACTATCCCCATCGCCGGGTGGGGACGTTGCCTATCACGCCCAAGACCGCGCCCTTCTTCCCGGAGGCCGACGCCCATCACGTGCGAATCACCTTCATCGACAAACGAACAGGCGAGCAAATGCCTGGCTGGGTGGTCAGCGAGAAGCGGTACGTTTTTGGCCTCGACCAGTGGTACACTCAAAACCAGCTACCTGTCGGCGCTTACATCTCGCTGTATCGCACCGACGACCCCCTGGTCGTTATGGTAGATTATCAGCCGGTACGCCTTAAACGCGAATGGGTCCGGGTGGCCGTCCCCCAGGATGGCCGATTGGGCTTTCAACTGCTCAAGCAACCCATCGCCTGCGAATACGACGCTTTGATGGTCGTGGGCGTGAACGACCTGGCGCCCATCGATGCCTTGTGGATCAAGGCAGAAGAGCAACAAAAACCGCTCCTCACCCTTCTACGACAGATTTTCCCAGAACTGGTCAAGTTGAATCCTCAGGGTGCTGTTCACGCCAAAACTTTGTACAGCGCCGTCAACGTCATCCGCCGTTGTCCACCTGGCCCCATCTTCCACGAACTGTCGACGAACGCCTGCTTTATACCGATGGGACACGGCTACTGGACGTACGACGCTTCGATAAGAGATTAGTGACTTATGGCCCGATACGTAAAGCCGACTCTCGACACCAAGTTTCACATTGATTTTGACTGGTGGCAGCAGCGACGCCAGAATCTGCGAGTGTATCTGTATAGCCACCTGTGCCCTGAGTGTCGGGTCAAATACGCCGATAGCCCGCCGGAAGAGATCGACTGGGTAAGCCCCGACACCGGGGAAGTCAGGCGGGTAGACATTTTGTGGCACGTGATCCGCACCCATTGCAGCCAGCAGCCCGATTACATCACCGATCACACCCCCCTGACCGCCGCCGTGTTCCGCATCTTCCTGGCCAACGACAACACCCCCCTCACGCCGGCTGGATTGCATCAGATTTTGGGACGCAAGTCTCCCAGCCTCATCTTGCGCACCATCGGCGGTCATCAGATATACAAGGGTATCAGGCCGGTCTCTACCCCGGTTCGCAGGCGGGCGAAAAAGGCAGCCTGACGACCGCCGTTTTTCTGGCAACAGCCTCTACTGCGGCGCCCGTGCGCGCTCGCCGGTAGAGGCTTTTTAGCGTGAAAGGACGCGCTATGGGTCGAACGATGAGCTTTTACGATGTGCGCGATGCCCTGACCCAACCAGGCTGCGCCGTGTGCCGTCTGAAGACCGACTCGGCCGATCGGTTTTTGGACAGTTTACTCTGGGAGAGCGTGAACGACCCCGAGATGCGGCACGAGATCCGCCAGGCACAAGGCTTTTGCCACGAGCATGCCTGGGGATTGATACGCAACGGCGCATCGCTGGGAGTGGCCATCATCATGCGCGACGTGTTGCAGAGCGTGCTCAATTCGATGGAAGATGCCCAGTTCCAGGCGTTGCCTTCTCTATCGCTGCGCCGTGCCCGTGAGAGTCTGGCCCCCGGGCAACCGGCGGCGGCCACGGCCGAACTGGTCGCCCAACTCTCCCCCCAGGCAAAATGCCCGGCCTGTGCCCAGGCGGAGAAGATGGAAACCATCTACCTGTCCACCCTGCTCGATCACCTCCTCGGCGAAGAAGGATTGCTGGCCGCCTACGAATCGTCCGACGGGTTATGTTTGCCTCACTTCCGCCAGGCGCTGACCTGTGTGCACGACGAGGAGGTCTTTGAGGCCCTGGTAAACGCCCAGCGTGCCATCTGGGAACAGTTGCTCGGCCACCTGAGCGAGGCCATTCGCAAGAGCGACTACCGTTTTCGAGACGAGCCCCGGGGCGAGGAGAGCGGCGCCTGGCTGCGGGCCATCACCGCCCTGGTGGGCACTCGTCTGGGCCAGGACAGAGGATAAGGAACCGAGGCCGGATTACGCCGTTTTGCAACAGAGGGTAGTCTCCCCGTTAAGCGTTGATGATGTTTGGGAGCGCGAGGGCTTGCCCTCTCCCTCTCCCAAATTGGGCTTATCATTACCCACATCTCGCCTTGCTGACGCCCGCCCCGAGCTTAAGCTCAGGGCTAATAGCCCAAGCACGTTGAAACGTGCTGTCTTTGCCCAGAATCGGGGGAGGAGCAGTCGGC
>JAJRXB010000167.1 GCA_024276515.1 Chloroflexota bacterium | reverse complement strand
ATCGCCCCGGAATAGGGATTCCGGGGCTACGAGATGGGGCGATGAGCATCCCGCAGCGCCGGAATCCCTATTCCGGCGCGGGCAGAAAATACAGCCTTTCAATACGCAATTGGTATAAAATTAAGATGCGATTGCCCTATCCCATTTGGATGGGTTGAGGCCATAGCCCGTCCCGGCGGGCCAGGGGGGCGAACCCACGTGTTCGCCCTGTAGCGGGCGGACACGCGGGTCCGCCCCTACGCCCGCTGTGGCCGGTCTCTTGACCGAGCCACAACCAGGGCGAGCCGTCGGCTCGCCCTTACGGTCTCAACCCGTTTTAAATGCATCCCTTTGTTTTCGACAACAAATCGTTCGTGCACCCTCTCTCTCAACAAATTTGCATCGGACTCATTGCTGTGATATAATGCGGCTGTTGAATGAGCTACCTGGCTCGGCTGGTGGTGTGCGGGTATAGTTCAGTGGTAGAACGTCAGCTTCCCAAGCTGAATGTCAGGGGTTCGAATCCCCTTACCCGCTTTTGTACATCTCTGGTTGCCTCGCAAACTGTCGCTACTGGGACCTTTTTTTGCCGTTGTGCCAACAGCGTGTTCCCAAAAGACGGCGGCGTTTTTTTATGTTTCCATCCCCCTTCTTTGAGACAGATCGTTCGTGCACCCCGGCAAAGGGAGGGTTGACGCAGAAGAAAAAATATGGTATAACCTCCCATCACAGCAGATTGAGTAAAGTGTGTTCTGAGCATTGATAGCCCGCGGAAGGTGAAACATGGCACGCGATAGAACAGCTATGCAATTGGAGAGGCTCAAACAAGAGCGGGAACAAACACTTCTGGAATTGGGACGTTTGCGCGAAGCACTCAAGACCGAAGTAGACCCAGACGCCGACGAGGGAGACCCCGATCTGGTGGAGCGCGAAAAGGTGATGGCTTTGGTGCAAGGCCTGGAGCGCAAATTGGAGTTGATTGATTATGCGTTGCGACAGGCCCGAGAGGGGACGTATGGTATCTGTGAACGCTGCGGTGAGCCAATTGACCCGGCGCGACTGGAAGCAATGCCAGAGGCAACCCTTTGCATCAAATGTAAAGCTATCGTCGAAAGGCAGGCGCGGGTGAGCTCGGCTGCGCCCCAGTTTTAGTTCTGGACTTTGGTGAGGAAAAGGCCCCGGAATAGGGATTCCAGGGCTGCAAGGCAATCGCAGCACAAGGCGTGGGCTCAAAGCCGACGGCAAACGACGAAGCGAGGCCGAATGGATTCGGCCTCGCTTCGTCGTTGAACGTAACTACCATCGGGCAGCGGTCGAGATCATCTGTCGCCGGATTTCCGCGCCACACGCGCTGTATTCCCCAGGAACAGGAGAATAATCACCGCGTTGAGTAACCCACCCCACTGTCGTCCGGGGAACCAGCCGGCCAGATCTCCCGCCACTCGCAACAGCAACGAGAGGTGCAGCAGGATCAGCGGCGCATAAAAGGTTGGGTGATAAGCTATCGGGATCCCCAGCACGGCAGGGAAGATGATGGGCGCGTGTCCGAAGATCATGCTGAAGACGAAACCCAGGAAGATGGCGTGCAGCATAGCATCGTAGCGCGGCCCGGCGGGGACGCCGCCGAAGATCAGCCCCATCAGCCCGCCGGCCCCCAGCCAGACGTAGCCGGAGAGCAGGCAGGCCGCGATAAAGCGGGCCAATCCTGTTTTCCGCACCGTGTGCCGGGCGATGTCGTAGCGCAGCAGCCACAGCGCCAGCGCAATCATACCCACCCCGGTCAGGCGCATTCCCAGGTCAAAGGCGACGACGGTCACGAGCAGCCCGGCCAGGAGGAGACCAATAGCGACCAGGAAGGCGGCCCGAATTGCCCCCGAAAGGCGCAACAGTCGGGCCAATTCCAGCCGCTCCCCGGCGATGGTCAATATCAGGAAGCCGGCCCACCAAAGGGTGACGCGATAGACAGGCCAGCCGGCGAGCCAAAGGCCATTGCCCACCAGCCAGGCCAGCGCTCCCAACGCCATTACACCGGTGAAAAGGGCTGGCTGGCGACGGACGATGACCACAAAGACGGCCACCAATCCCAGGCTGCCCAGAGTCATCAGCAGAGGGCCGGGCCAGCCGGGCACGCCGACGACCAGGGTCAGCGCGCCCAGCCCACTCAGCAAAGGCCCGGCATACGTCCAACGTTGGCTCTTGAACGAAGCCGAAAGGGCCACTGCCCGCTCCAGGCCGATGACGGTGCCCAGGAAGCCCGAGACTATCAAAGGGCCATGAGCCATGAGCAGGCCGGGCCTCAACGTGGGCCACTGCCAGCCTATGCGCAGCAGTCCACCCCACATGGCTGCCAGCAAGGCCAACATCGCCAGGGCCATCAGAGGGAAACGGACGCGAGAGTTATTCTCATTCATCGGTCTTGAACAGCAGCAACAGCATCACCACCGGGGTCTTGGCCAGGATGCTATGAGAAAGCTGAGGGGGCATATGCACCCACGTTCCAGGGCCGGCGTCCATCGTATCATCTCCCAGCGTCAGGTGAGCTTCCCCTTCCAAAAAATGGAGAATGGCCGGCTGCGAGGCCGTGTGCTCCGAAAGTTCCTGCCCGGCGGCAAAGCCAAAGAGCATCACTTTTACGTGATCATCGGTGTAAAAGGTGCGGCTGAGGATGCTGTCGGCGGGGATGTCGGGCAACAGGTCGGATAGATTGGAAAGGTACGTGTAGTCTGTGCTCATCGGAATCACTCCTCTCGTCTTCTCTCTTTATTCTCGTGGTTTGTGTCGCTTCTTCAACTCTGCCTCCACGTCCGCCCACGACAGGCCGTGGGCAACGAGCAGCACCAGGCCATGATATACCAGATCGGCCATCTCGGCCACCAGCCGTTCGTGTGATTGTGCCAGCGCCGCCACCACCACCTCGGTCGCCTCTTCGCCCACTTTTTGCGCCGCTCTGACCGGGTCGGCCAGCAGGGTGTTGGTATACGAGCCCTCTTTTGGATTGCGTTTGCGATCCTCGACGATGGCAATCAATTCGGGTAAAAAATCACTCACTGTTTCAACTCCCAGCCTTCAGGCAATGTTTGGAATATCTCATCCCTACCGCTCTGCGGCCCGGGGGCCAAAACGCCACTGAAATCGAGGGGTGATTTCGGCAGTGAGCATGCCTATCAGAATCAGCCCTCCGCCCAGCCACATGCGGCTGGTCAATGCCTCGCCCACCAGCAGCCCGGCGATGGCCGCAAAAACTGGCTCCAGGGTGGTGATCAGCGCCACGCGGGTCGGTGTGACCAGGCGCGTGACCCACATCTGCACACTGGTGCCCAGGCCCAGGATCAGGACGCCTGTCACACCCACCCCCCACCACACGGCCGGCGCGTCTGGCCAGGCGAGCGGCTCCGCCAGCAGCCAAATCCCGCCGCTGAACAGGGCCGCCAGCGCCACGTGCAATGCCGAGAAGGCAAGCAGGTGCACCTGGGGCGAATAGCGAGTCAACACAATGATGTAAAGCGCCCAGCCGATGCCCCCCAACGCCACCCACACGTCTCCCGGGGCCAGACGAAGATTGTCCGCGCCGGAGAGAAGATACAACCCCCCGATTGCCATCGCCACCCCCAGGATTGCTTCTCTGCCGGGTCGGCGTCGCAGCAACAGGGCCGAAAAGAGAGGCACGTAGGCCACACTGGTGCCGGTCAAAAAGCCGGCTTTGCTGGCCGTGGTAAATTGCTGCCCATAAGCTTGCAGGGCATACGCGGCAAAAAGCACCAGCCCGCCGATCAGCACCGGCCCGATATAACGCCACCTCACCCTTCGCCAGCCCCGGCCGGTGAGTATGGTCAGGATCAAGGCCCCCAGCGTCAGACGCAGGGTGTTGTAGGCAAAGGGTCCAACCGCCGCCAGCGCGTTTTTGCTGAGCACAAAGGTCAGGCCCCAGACCATAACGACCGCGATGAACGTAGCCTCGGCAACAGCGGGTTGCTTGAAGCCACGGATGGTGAGTGACCGCATACGCTTCTCCATCGGCAAGATGCGGCGTAGCATAGCACAAAGAAGCAGCAGCGTCAATCGGGAAATTCTGCAAAAGGAGGTGCGGCGCGGATGATCAAAAGGTGGTGGTTAAACTGTAAGTGAGGGGGGGATGTCATTGCGAGCGAAGCGACGCAATCTCCGACCTGCAATGCGGGGATTGCTTCGTCCGTTTCACTCCCTCGCAATGACACATCACTTACTT
>JAJRXB010000166.1 GCA_024276515.1 Chloroflexota bacterium | reverse complement strand
CTCCCCACCCCCACCCCAACCCTCCCCCTCGTAGGTGGAGGGGGTGAACGCTTACTCGGCGAGCACCTGCACGGCGCACAGGCGCAAGTGTCGGCGAATCAACCAGAAGAGGTGGGCCGGCGGCTCCCCGGCGGGGATCTTCGACAGGTCAACGCCGGCGTGGATGGAGAGATACCTTTCACCTGGGTAGACCTGTCGGGGCTGCCAGAGGCGGAGCAAAGGCCGGCGATTGAGGCCCAGGCTGCGGAACTACAGACCAGTCTGAACCTGTCGAAGGGACCGCTGCTGCGGGTGGCCTACTTCGACCTGGGAGCGGGGCGGCCGGGTCGGCTGTTCATGGTGATCCACCACCTGGCGGTAGATGGTGTCTCCTGGCGGATCCTGCTGGAAGATTTGCAGACCATCTACCAGCAAATCCGCCGAGGCCAGGCGGTGCAGCCGCAGTTCCCTGTCAAGGGATTGCCGCCCAAGACCACCTCCTTCCAATACTGGGCGCGGCGACTGGCCGAGTACGCTCAGTCGGAGGAGATGCGAGAGGAGCTGGCCTACTGGCTGACGGTGGCTCAGCAGGGAACATCCCGTCTGCCGGTGGATTACCCCGGCGGCGCCAACACCGAGGCCTCGGCGCGAGGGGTGACGGTCTCCCTCAGCGCCGAAGAAACCCAGGCCCTGCTGAGCGAGGTGCCCGCCGCCTACCGCACCGAGATCAACGACGCCCTGCTGACGGCACTGGCGCAGACGCTGGCGCGATGGACCGGCTCTCGAGCTGTGCTCGTCGATTTGGAAGGGCACGGGCGGGAAGACATCTTCGACGACGTGGATCTATCCCGCACGGTAGGCTGGTTCACCACCCTCTTCCCGGTGCGGTTGAACCTGGACGCCTTGCGCACCTATGGACCGGGAGAGGCGTTGAAGACGATCAAAGAACAACTCCGCCGTGTCCCCCAGCGAGGCATCGGCTACGGCCTGCTACGCTATCTCAACCAGGACAAAGAGGTGGCCGAGAGGCTGCGGGCCTTGCCGGAGGCGGAGGTGAGTTTCAACTACCTGGGGCAATTGGATCAGGCAGTGCCAGAGGGGTCGCCGTTTGGACCGGCTCAAGAGTCGAGCGGGCCGGCCCACAGCCCCCGGGGGAGGCGAAGTCATCTGCTGGAGGTCAATGGAGTCATAGCCGGTGGCAGGTTGCAGTTGGAGTGGATTTACAGCGAGAACGTGCACCGGCAAGCCACCATCGAGAGCCTGGCGCAGGGCTTCATCGAGTCGCTGCAGGCGATCATCGCTCACTGCCAGTCCCCCGAGGCGGGCGGCTACACCCCTTCCGATTTCGAAGATTTTGAGTGGGACCAGGGAGATATTGATGACATCCTCACAGAAATCAGCAAAGCGATGGGTAGTTAAATGAGTATGAAAAACGTCCAGGATTTCTATCCCCTTTCGCCCATGCAACAGGGCATGCTTTTCCATAGCCTGTACACCCCGGAGGCCGGGATGTACGTGGAGCAGTTGAGTTGTACCTTGCGTGGCGACCTGAACGTTTTGGCCTTCGAGCGAGCCTGGCAGCGAGTGGTGGATCGGCACCCCGTTTTGCGGACCGCTTTCGTTGGGGAAGGGCTCAAGGAGCCTGTTCAGGTGGTGCACCGGCGGGTGAAACTGCCGCTGGAGCAACAAGACTGGCGCGGGCTGTCTGCCACCGAGCAGGAAGCGCGACTGGAGGCTTTCCTCAAAGCAGAACGGCATGCCGGCTTCAAGCTATCAGAACCACCGCTGATGCGCCTGGCCCTGATGCAAGTGACCGGGGATGCCTACAAGTTCGTCTGGACCCATCACCACATACTGATGGACGGCTGGTCCCTGCCCATACTTCTCCAGGAAGTCTTCGCCTTCTACGAAGCGTTCTGTCGAGGCCAGGAGCTACACCTGGAGCCGAGCCGCCCCTATCGGGACTACATCGCCTGGCTCAAGCGGCAAGACCTGTCTCAGGCGGAGAGATTCTGGCGGCAGACCCTCAAAGGCTTCACCGCGCCGACGCCACTGGTGGTGGACCGGCCTCTTGAGCGCGCGCCCGAAGGGTCGCGCCCTGAGCCTGACGGGGAAGACGCAGACTATCACAAACAGGAGACTCTGCTGTCGGTGGAAACAACGGCGGCCCTGGGAGCCCTGGCGCGGCAGCACGAATTGACTCTGAACACGCTGGTGCAAGGAGCCTGGGCGCTGCTGCTGAGCCGTTACAGCGGTGAGGAAGACGTGGTCTTTGGGACCACCGTCTCCGGTCGGCCGGCAGAGTTGGCAGGGGTCGAGTCGATGGTGGGACTCTTCATCAACACCCTGCCGGTGCGGGTGCGGGTGTCGCCCGAGGCGCCGCTCCTGGCCTGGCTGAAGGAACTCCAGGCTCGGCAATTGGCGCTGCGACAATACGAGTACAGCCCCCTGGTACAGATTCAGGGGTGGAGTGACGTGCTTCCGGGTCTGCCTTTGTTTGAAAGCATCCTGGTGTTCGAGAACTATCCGGTGGACACTTCCTTGCAGGCACAGGAGAGCAGTCTGACGATCCAGGATATCCGCACCGCGGAGCGGACCAACTATCCCCTCACAGTGGTGGCCGGACCGGGTGAAGCGTTGATGCTGCAAATGGCCTACGACTGCCGACGGTTCGACGCCAGCACCATCAGGCGGATGCTGGGCCATTTCCAAACGCTGCTGGAGGGCATCGTCGCCGACCCGGAGCAGCACCTCTCTCAGCTGCCCATCCTGACCGAACCCGAACGACGACAATTGCTGGTCGAATGGAACGCCACAGCCGTCGAGTTCCCCCAGGACTGTGTCCACCACTTGTTCGAGGCCCAGGTCGAACGAACACCCGACGCCATCGCCCTCGCCTTCGAGGGAGGCCAGCTATCCTACGCCGAGTTGAACCGCCGGGCCAACCAACTGGCCCATCACCTGCAAAGACTGGCGGTGGGTCCCGAGAGTCTGGTCGGCTTCTGCCTCGAACGCTCCCCGGACGTGGTCATCGCCCTGCTGGGGATTCTCAAGGCCGGCGGCGCCTACCTCCCCCTCGACCCCACCTACCCCCCACGACGACTGGCCTTTATGCTGGAGGACGCGAGAGTGACGGTGCTGCTCACCCAATCTCACCTGCTCGAGCGGCTAGAGGTAAAGCGTAAAACGCAAAACGTAATACGCAATACGCTCTGCCTGGACACCGATTGGGAGACCATCGCTCAGGAGGAAGAGAGGAATCCGGTCGGCGAAGTGGAGCCCGACAACCTGGCCTACGTCATCTACACCTCCGGCTCCACCGGCGTGCCCAAAGGGGTGATGGTCCCGCACAAGGCCCTGGTCAACCACGCCCAGGCCTTGCTCTCCATCTTCGCCCTGGACCCCGACGACCGGCTCCTCCAGTTCATCTCCCCCAGCTTCGACGCCTCAGCCGAAGAGTTCTACCCCACCCTCCTCAGCGGCGCAACCCTGGTCCTGCCCGGCACCACCGGGGAACTGGCCGGGGGCGACCTGCTGCCCTTCTGCGAGCAACACAGCGTCACCGTCCTCCACCTGCCGGCCCCCGCCTGGCATCAATGCGTGGACGACCTCGCTTCCGGCCACCTGACCGTGCCCGCAGCGCTGAAGCTCCTGCTCGTCGGCGGAGAGAGCCCTCACCTGGACAGGCTGCGAACCTGGGCCCATCGCCTGCCCCGGCCCCTCAGATTCCTGAACGCCTACGGCCCGACCGAGACGACCATCACCACCACCCTCTACGAGACGGCCTGCGACGCGGAGACCGCCTCGGCCCTGGACCGGGTCCCCATCGGCACGCCCATCCCCAACGTCCAGGTCTACCTGCTGGACCCTCATCTGCAGCCGGTGCCCATCGGCGTGCCCGGAGAACTCTACGTCGGCGGGGCCGGCCTGGCCCGGGGCTACCTGAACCGCCCCGATTTGACGGCCGAGCGGTTCATCCCCATTCCCCCCTCCCTGCCAGGGAGGGGCCGGGGAAGGGTCGAATCTCGCCCGGAGACAGGCAGCTTCTCCAGCGTCCCCACCTCCACCCCCCCCTCTATCCCCCCCCTGCCAGGGGGGGGAATGGGGGGGATAGACGCCCCCCTGACAGAGGGGGGAATGGGGGAGATAGACGCCCCCCTGACAGAGGGGGGGGCAGAGGGGGAGGCAGGCGTTCCCCCCTCCCTGCCAGGGAGGGGCCGGGGGAGGGTCGAATCTCGCCCGGAGACAGGCAGCTTCTCCAGCGTCCCCACCTCCACCCCCCCCTCTATCCCCCCCCTGTCAGGGGGGGGAATAGG
>JAJRXB010000165.1 GCA_024276515.1 Chloroflexota bacterium | reverse complement strand
GAGCAAGGGGGTGAGGGCCTGGCGGGAGCAAGGGGGTGAGGGCCTGGCGGGAGCAACGAGATGAGGCCCCGGCGGGAGCAACGAGATGAGGCCCCGGCGGGAGCAAGGGGGTGAGGCCCCGGCGGGAGCAACGAGGTGAGGCCCCGGCGGGAGCAACGAGGTGAGGGCCTGGCGGGAGCAACGAGGTGAGGCCCCGGCGGGAGCAACGGGGTGAGGGCCTGGCGGGAGCAACGGGGTGAGGGCCTGGCGGGAGCAGAGCAAACTAACGGGGGATGAGTATGTCCTACATCCAGTGGTATCTCGACGAAATTGGAAACATCTTGCACCGGCTTCCCCGGGATCAAATCGCCCAGGTCATTCGCATCCTCGAGCGAGCCAGGGCGGAGCGCAAGCAGATATTTCTCATCGGCAATGGTGGCAGCGCGGCGACCGCCTCTCACTTCGCCAACGACCTGCTCAAGAGCACTGTGGCCGAGGGCAAACCGCGTATGAAGGTCATCGCCCTCACCGACAACGTCCCCGTGATGCTGGCCTACGCCAACGACTGCGGCTACGAGACCATCTTCGCCGAGCAACTCGACGCGCTGGCCGCGCCGGGCGACGTGCTGATCGCCTTCAGCGGCAGCGGGCGTTCGCCCAACGTGATCCGGGCGCTGGACCTGGCCCGCCAGCGGGGGCTGACGACGGTCGGCTTCACCGGGCGGGACGGCGGCGAAATGCGAAAACGGTGCGACGTGTGCCTGGTTGCCCCTTGCCAGCCGATGGAGCAGATCGAAGACGTGCACGTGGTGCTGACGCACCTCATCTACTCCGCCATCCGCGATGAGGCGTCCCTTTGACCAATCTCCAATCTCCAACCGCCAATCTCCCACTACTCCTGGCCCTCGATTTTGGGGGCACCAAACACACCGCCGCGGTGATCGCCGCTGGCGAGCGTCGCTGGCGGGCGCATCGGCGTGTCTTCTCGCCCGCCGACGCCGACGCCAGGTACGACCTGGAAACAATGTGCTCGCTGGCGCGAGAGCTGCTGGCCGGGGCACAGCCGGCCGCCATCGGCGTGAGCTTCGGCGGGCCGGTGGACACGACGACCGGCACAGTGCGCCTCTCGCACCACGTGCCCGGTTGGGAGAACACCCCCCTGCGCGAAACGCTGGAGGCGGAATTTGGCGCGCCCGCCAGCGTGGACAACGACGCCAACGTCGCCGCCCTGGGCGAACACCGCTTCGGCGCTGGCCGGGGTTGCGACAGCCTGCTGTACGTCACCGTCAGCACCGGGGTCGGGGGCGGCTGGATTCTCAACGGGCAGCCCTGGCGCGGCGCCGAGAGCATAGCCGGCGAGATCGGCCACACGGTGGTAGACCCAAACGGCCCGGTCTGCTTGTGTGGCAAGCGAGGGTGTGTGGAACGACTGGCTTCGGGGCGATACATCGCGCAACGGGCCCGCGAGTGGCTGAGAACGCAGCCGGACAGGGGGCAGGTCTTGCGTGCCCTCGCCGGGGATGCCCCGGAGACTATCACCGCTCAATTGGTCAGCCGGGCGGCGGCCCAGGGGGACGACCTGGCCTGGGAGGCACTGGAGGTAGCTGCCTGGGCGTTGGGGGTGGGCATCGGCAACGCGGCCAACCTGATGAACCCGGAGCGATTCATCCTGGGCGGTGGCGTGACCAAAGCCGGCGAACGCTGGTGGCAGGTGGTCCGCCGCGTTGCCCGTGAGACGGCTCTGCCGGAGGTCCACTTCGAGGTGGTGCCCGCCGCCCTGGGAGATGACGCGCCGCTGTGGGGCGCGGTGGCGCTGGCAGAAGATCGCCTCCGAGCCTTTTGACATCCCTTGCTCTGTGCCGTACAATGGAGTGTGGAGATCATATTCCGAATTTCAGAGACGGGGTGGTGGCATCCCCTTATTCTACTTTTCACTTCAGAGGATTCTCCCGTGATCAAACGTCTCATTTTAAGTTTCAACTTCGCCTTGCCATTGGCTCTTTTGCTGGCCGGGCGGGTCCTGGCCGCGCCCCAGAGTCAGCCGACCACCCCCGGTGACGATGGCTGGATCACCCTCGCCATTGGGCTGACCTTCTTGTTGCCGGTCGGGGTGATTCTTTTGAGCGTCGCCGCCTTTTCAGAGGAGGAAGCAGTGTCGGCGGCGACCGGAGGACTGGTGGCCTGGGGGCTGGCGATTCTGGCCTATTTTGCCGTTGGTTTCGCCTTCCAATTCGGCGGGGTTGCCGTGGTTCACGACGCTCCCGGCCTGGCAGAGCTCTACTGGGAATACTCGCTGCTCGACACCGCCTGGGGGACCGGCTGGGGTATGATCGGCCTCAAGGGATTCCTGATGCTGGGCGACGCGGCCACTCCCGCCGCCTTGACCCTGTTCCTCTCGCAAGTCCCGCTTCTCGGCGTGGCGACCCTCATCCCCTATTTTGCGTTGCAGGGCCGGACCCGGCGCTGGGTTATCCTCTTCGCCAGCCTGTTGATGGGGAGCCTGGTCTACCCGCTCATCGGCAACTGGACGTGGGGCGGCGGCTGGCTGGCCAACCTGGGACGCAATCTGGCCGAAGGGCACGGGCTGGTAGACGTCGGGGGGAGCGGACAGGCGGCGCTGGTCGGCGCGTCGGCGGCGCTGGCCGCTTTGCTCGTGTTCCGGGGCAGGATGGTCGGCGGCCCGGCGATGGACGGGGAGGCGACCCAGTCACCCAACGCAGAGACGGCCAACCCCCGCGGGGATCAGGGGGAAGAGTTGTCGCCCGGAGAGCCCGAGGTGGTGCCGATGCCTCCCGTCCACCTGCCTCTTTTGGGCTTGTTGGGAGCGGTGTTGATGGTCGTTGGCTGGATGGGGACGGCGTTGATGTCTCACCTCCCCACCGCCGTTGGGGTGTCGCCCACGCTGATGGCCGTCAACCTGGTGCTGGGCGCTTTTGGCGGCGCACTGACGGCCGGACTCTATAGCTGGTTTACGACCGGCGACCTGAACTCGTTGATGTCGGCGCGGGGGTTGGCGGCAGGGCTGGTGGTGACGGCGGCCGGCGCCCCTTTCGTGCCGGCCTGGTCGGCGCTGGTGGCCGGGCTGGTGGTGGGACTCCTCTTGCCGCCGCTGATCTTTCTCTGCGACCAGGTTTTGCGTCTGGCCGACACCGGGAGCGCGCTGGCAACCTTCGGCGTTCCGGCGATCCTCGGCCTGCTGCTGCCCGCATTTTTGGCCGACGGACGCTACGGCGTCGGATGGAATGGAGTCGGGCCGGAGAGCTTTCTGGGCGTAGAAGGGCAAGGGGTGTCGGGCCTGCTGGTAGCGCCCGGCTTTGCCGCCGACTGGCCGGGACAAATTTACGCCCAGTTGGTGGGGGCCGTTGCCATCTTCGTCTGGTCCTTTGGGCTGAGTTGGCTGTTGATGCGAGGGCTGGCCGGGATCATCCGCGCCTGGGAGCAAACCGGGTTGGAGTTCGGCGCGCCGCCCGAACCGGTGGCGATAGATGAGGCAGATACAGGTAGCGTACCGGAAACGTGAAACACGCTTCACGCATCACGTTTTTACACCATCCAGCGCCAGACGAACCGCTTCGTCTGGCGTTTTGGCTTTGATGATGGCATCGCTGGGGCGACCCGCCTTTGCTAGTTCCCACGTCTCCAGTCCCACCACCGGGCGTCCCAGCTTGAGCGCAAAGGCGATCTCAGACAGGGTGCCAAACTCGCCGCCCACGGCGATGACGGCCCAGGCGGTGCGCACAATGACGACGTTCCGTGCCTCGCCCATCCCGGTGACGATGGGGATGTCCACGTAGGGGTTGGCCTCGGAGGCGTGGAAGCCGGGCAGCACGCCGATGGTCAGCCCTCCCGCCGACCTGGCTCCCCGGCAGGCGGCGGCCATCACGCCCCCCAACCCCCCGCAGATGAGGATCGCTCCGGCTTCGGCCAGGCGACGTCCCACCGCCTCGGCCGCGGTCGCCTCTTGTGCAGAGCAGACCCCCCCGCCCACGACAGCCACGATGGGTGCGTTTGACCGTTGCATACCCTACCCTCAAGAATCAGCGAGTCAGCAAACACAAGTCACTGATTCGCCGACTCGTTGACTTGCTGATTCGCTGACTCGCTGATTCGCTGACTCGCTGGTTCACCGATTCGCTGACTCGCCGATTCGCTGATTCGCCCCTTTGCCAAGAGGAAGGACCGCCAGAGGGGTGTACACAGCCCCGCCGGGCCGCAAGTCACTCTTCATCAGGCTGACGTGATCGACGCTGACCCGGGCCACCAATCCGACCTCGGAGCGGGAGATCACCGCTCCCAGGTCGGCCAGGTCACGGCGACTTGCGCGGCGCGCCGCGCGACCGATGGTGAGGTGTGGCGTAAACGGTCGTTTTTCCGGGGGAAAACCCAACGGGGCCAATGCCCGGCTGATCTCCTTTTGCAAGGCCACCAGCACGCCGCTCGGCTCGGCGACGCCGGCCCATACCACACGCGGGCGATTGGGGTTGGGGAAGACGCCCACTCCCGTCAGATCGAAGGCGAAGGGCATCCGGTCTGCGCAAACTTCGCGCAGGGCAGCGACGATTGCTTCGATTTGACCGGGGGCCACGTCGCCCAAAAATTGAAGGGTGAGATGGATCGACTCGGGACGAGTCCAGCGGACGGCTTCGGGCGGGACGTCGCTCTTCAAGTCCCGTTGCAAAGCGGCCAACCCGGCTTTCACGTCGTCGGGCAGCTCGATCGCTACAAAACTTCTGATGCCGGCCATAAGGGTCCCTGTCAGCGATAGGTGCGGACGTAGCTACCTGATTGCCACAGCGTGCGCCGATAGGTGGGATTGGCCGCCCACACCCGGTCGCCCAACTCGGTGTTGAGAATGTCGCCGGTGATGAGATAATAGTCAATCACGTGGTCGGAGTTGTTGAAAACGCGGACGTAATACAGATCACCGTCAACCACGTGGCCGGCCCACACGCGCTCGCCCGTCATTGGGTCTTTATCGCGAGATACCCACTGACCGGCGCCCATTGGCACCATATCTTCTGGCGTGCCTCGCTGCCAGATTTGCAGTTGGTTCCCGGTGAATATTTGGAAGTTGATGTAGTGCGAGCTATTGCCGTCGGCAGGAGTGGAGAAGAGGGTGAGCGGCATAAATTCGTACCACTCGTCGTCTCGGTCATCCCGGATGAAGCTATACCAGTGTTCGCCGCCGGGGGCCAAGGTGCCCACGTTGACGCCATCTTGCAGGGCCAGCGGAGCGGTGGGGTAAACGTTCGGGTAGAGGTCGAAAAGTGACGGGGCAGTTTCGGCCGGGGGCGATTCTTCAACTGCCTGGCGCTGTGTCTCGACCACCTCGCTCGCCGCTGCCCGCTCCGGCGGGGCGTAACCAGGCTGCCCCAAATAAGCAGCGGACGGTGTGCCGCTACCTGCTGCGCCGGTCCCCGGCAGCCAGCCCACCCGGCTGGCCATCTTCAGCCACGCGGCAGCGTCCTCGGTAGACATACCCTGCACCGCCGCCGCTATCAACAGCCATTGGGTCTCTTCCACCGTCGCGCCTGGCTGAAGACTGCCGTCGGGGGAGTAGGAGGGAGCCGTATTTGTGTTCGAGGCCGGTGTGACGAAAGCCTCTGTCCCGGCCGCACTCGCTTCTGGCTGTCCCAGAGCAGTGAGATGGTATTCCACCGTTTTGCTCGAGCGGTTGAAAAGGTAAACGTAGTACGTCTCCCCTTCCAACACACTCCCCGACCAGAGTCGCTCGGCCGTGTCTTGATCGAAGTCGGTGGTGGTGAAGACTCCCATCCCGGTGTACTGGTCGGCGTATCCTTGCAACCAGCGATCCACCTGGTTAAAGGTGAAGACCTGAAAGTTGACGTAAGCGGCCACGTCGTGCCCACCTGGCTTGTAAACCATGTTGAGCACTACCGTGCGAGCCGGCTGGCTGCCCAGGTCGGCGCTGCTGAAAGCGTACCAAAAATCTTCGCCCGGCGCCAGTGTGCCGATGTTGAGTCCGTTGCTCAGAGGCTGGGCCGCATACGGACTGCTACCCAGACCAGGGCCAGCGGCGACCGGCAGCGCCGTGATGACCAGCAACGCAAGGAACAAAGCAAGACGAATCCCTGTTTTCATGGCACGACAATCCCCTTTACACTCATTGCAGGTAAATACGAGGAGAAGCGCATCGGGAAAGCACAAAAACCCACCCGTCAAGCGCCGACGGTTCTCCATAGAGGAGGAGCTGACGAGCTGTGGGTGAGAAAATGTGGTGATACGAAGCGACGTGATGTATCAGCGGCGTTCCCAATAGAGAAGGTTAAGGCGCATCTCCAAAAAAGGATTGTACTATGAATAGAGCATCCCTGCAACTTGCGGTGGGGTGAATTTCAGTTCTATGGCGAGTTCTCCGCTCGTCAGGGGTCTGTGACCCCTGACCGGGCGCGGTGAATTCGCCATCAACACCCAACGGGGAGACCGCCGACATTCAGCGTCTTCAGCGTTTCAAAACCCGTATTCGCCCCCAAACCCGAACACACCCTGTGCAGGTGCCAACATTGAGCTATACTGTTAGCTATGCTATAATGGAGAAGGCAAAGGTTACTACTCAGGTGCCGGGCACTTTTGGCAGATAACTTGAGCCAAAACCAGTTTGTACGCGCTATCAACCTGGCAAAAAGACGGCTTTATAAGTGCCTGGCACCTTTGCCTGAGTAGTAACAGGCAAGGGTGACTTTCGTGAATAGTGATGCCATTGATTTTGAGGAAGTAGAACACACTGCCGACTGGGCACTGCGCGTGCGTGGGCGCGACCTGCGTGAGTTGCTGGTGAACGCTGCCCGGGGCATGAGTCACTTGCTCGTCTCCGACCCGGCGGCTATCCCTACCGACGTGGAGCGACGATTTGAGATGGACGCCTTCGATGCCGAAGGCCTGCTGGTGGAATGGCTGAGCGAGTTGGCCTATTGGGCCGAGGCGGAGATGCTCGTCTTCCGCGAGTTCGACCTGCCGCAGGTGACGCCCACCCACCTGCAAGCCATCGTCCGAGGCGGGCACGCGCCCGACCTGCAAAAGCAGATCAAAGCCGTCACCTATCATAATCTGAAAATCGTCGAGACGGACGATGGGCTGGAAGCGACGGTTGTGTTCGATGTGTGATCGTCGCCGGGCGCATAGTCCGCGCAGACCCAAGACCTGCGCCGCCGTCCACGCAGCTTGCCGAAGAAAGAGCTCGGAGGTTTCCGGCAGCCGCTTTGCTGGCGAAGCAGTGCAGCAAAAACCGCCCCGAGGACGGGGCTCCGAGCACTTTCCGAGAAAGCTCATTCTCGATAAGGAGGAGGTACAATGGTCAGCCGCCGTGATTTCAAGCGAATTGATAAATACCTGTACGAAGTTCCCCCGTCATATCGTGAGGACATGCGGGTGCCAGCCCGCTTCTACGCTGATCCGGAATTGCTGGAAGGGGCGCTGGGCGACAAAAGCCTGGAACAACTGGTCAACACAGCCACTATGCCCGGCATTGTAAAATACGCGCTGGCCATGCCCGACATCCACCAGGGATATGGCTTCCCCATCGGCGGTGTGGTTGCCACCGAGTTGCCCGACGGCGTCATTTCGCCCGGAGGAGTGGGGTACGACATCAATTGCGGCGTGCGGCTGCTGGCCACTCACCTGGAGCGAGAAGAGGTGACCCCCTACCTGGACGACCTGGCCTCGGCCCTGTACGCCAATTGTCCCAGCGGGGTGGGCAAGGGAGGCAACATCAAGCTCAAACCAGGCGAGCTGGAGCGGCTGGTGGAAGAGGGGGCGCGCTGGGCGCTGGGCCGGGGCTACGCCACTCAGTCAGACCTGGAGCGCACCGAGGAACGCGGTTGCCTGGAAGGGGCCGACGCCAGCAAAGTCAGTCAGCGGGCCAAAGATCGAGGCAAGAGCCAGGTGGGCACCCTGGGCGCGGGCAACCACTTCATCGAGATAGACGTGGTGGCCGAGGTTTTCGACGAGGTGGCGGCGGAACGGATGGGCCTTTTCCCCGGCCAGATCGCCGTCCAGATTCACTGCGGGTCGCGCGGTTTTGGTCACCAGGTTTGCAGCGACTACGTGAAACGCTTCCAGAAGACGATTCACCAATACGGCATCAAACTGCCCGACCGGGAGCTGGTCTGCGCGCCGCTCAGCAGCCCCGAGGGACAGGATTACCTGGCGGCGATGAAAGCTGCCGCCAACTACGCCTTTGCCAATCGGCAGGTACTCACCTTTCACATCCGCCGCAGCTTCGAGCAGGCGTTGGCCGGCAAAGTAAAGGACCACCACCTCTACCAGATTTACGACATCGCCCACAACATGGCCAAGGTGGAAGAGCACGAGATTGACGGTCGCCGGGTGAAGGTCTGCGTCCACCGCAAGGGAGCCACCCGCGCCTTTGGTCCTGGCTCGCCGGTGCTGCCCGACGTGTACCGCGACATCGGTCAGCCGGTGCTGGTGCCCGGCTCGATGGGCACGGCCAGTTGGGTGTTGCTGGGCACCGAAGGCTCGATGGCGCAAACCTTTGGCTCCACCTGTCACGGCGCGGGGCGGACGATGAGTCGCGCCAAAGCCAAGAAGACGGTGTGGGGTGCCGAACTGCGCGATGAACTGGAAGCAGAGGGCATCCACGTGCGGGCGGGCAGCATGGCTGGCCTGGCCGAGGAGGCCCCCGCCGCTTACAAAGACGTGGACCGGGTGGTGGAAGTGGTCCACGGCGCGGGCATCGCCAGCAAGGTCGCCCGTCTGGTGCCGATTGCCGTCATCAAGGGGTAGATCGTTTATCGAAATTTAACTCGATGGGGCGCAAGTGCCAAAAGTCGGAGAGAAAACAGACAAACATCACTAGACAAGTGAGCCAACAGGTTCCATAATGAGTTGAGTAAAATCAATTCACGTGCCCAGTGACGCGCAAGTTGCCCTATGCGACTGGCACATAGCCGAGCCGGGTCCAAAGTACTTGTCCAAAAATAACTTTGGAGTTTAGGAGCCGTTTTGCGCCTGATCTGCGCTCTAAAGTGCGGAGTTATTGATGGACAAGTGCAAAGTGGATTTTGCGGACGTTCCATCCTCATAATGTCTCCACCTCGACAGCTCACTCCCGCCCGACGCTAAACAGTGGGGGCGCACAGCCGTGCGCTCTCCTTTCACGTCACGCCCTAGTACTACAACCGCACTTCCTCATTTTGAGGGGGCAAAAGGTGACTGTCACCTGCAAAGATAGTCGGAATTCGCGACCATCGTCTGGCACGACGTAGGCGACTCTTTACCTACAGCCCTACAGGTGACAGTCACCTGGGGCAT